>JAEWSV010000136.1 GCA_023398155.1 Spirochaetota bacterium | reverse complement strand
CTCCAATCCACTTCACGACTCCGCCGAGGAACTTACTCTTTCGCTCCAGCCTGGCTATCCGTCCCTCGGCCGCGGTCCTGTACGATCCGAACGAGGCTTCCAAGCTCGTCAATGAGGACTCCGCTCTCGTCAGCGATTTCCTGAGTTCGGCCGATTCTGTCGCCGATAGCTCCGCGCTGCGCTCGAGCTCGCTCGATGTCGTCCGCAAGCCTTTCAGCTCTTTCCTCAGCTCGCCGGCTTCTATCCTCGAGATCTCGAGCGTAAGCGCCAATTCTTCCGAGCTCTGCTTCGAGCTTTTGAGCTCGCTCTTGAGCGTATCGTTCAGCGTTGCGAGCCTCGTCGAGATCTCGACCAACCGCGAGAGCTCGCTCTCGTAGATCATCGCTCCAGGCGGATCCGCGTCCGCGGCCCAGGAGATAGCCGGCGCCAACGAGAGCGCCAGCCAGAAGAAGAGCGCCAGCCGCGACCGCGATGGGACTCCATGCTTTCCCCACATGCCGCCCCCTACCTATTCGCCGTGCGCTTCACTGTCTTGGTCTTGCGTGTGATGCGCGACTTCTTCACGTCCCCGTCCTGGTAGAACGTGAATCCTTTCGTGAAGCTGAACGACTTCACGTTGAGCCGGTCCAGCGTCGCCGCGATGGCGAACAGGAGGACCACTACGCAGACCACGACAAAGCCGAGCGCCATGAGGGCCTCAGTAAACGTCATCCGCCCGATCAGTTTTGCGATCGCCTCTTTCATTCTTTCCTCCCTATGCGAGCTGGTAGTGCGGGTAATCCGGAAAGTCTTCCCAGTCCCCGCCCCATTCGAATCCCTCGGCTTTGAACGCCGCTGCGATCACCGCCCAGCGCGGGTCGGACTCGGGCGGCCATCCGGGCAACTGAGCCTCGCCAGGATCAAGATCAGGAACCACGTCCAAGGCCCGCCCGGTCTGGTGCGGGCTCCTGCCGGTGCCGCCCTCGGATACGCGGCGGCCGTCGCAGTTGGTGACGGTGTAGTCGTTGTCGGAGTGTGTCTTCTTGTCACGGCCCATGTACTCGCGGATCGGCGGCATTTCAGCTCCCGCGGCTGTAGCGGCAGCGCGCGCGGCGTTGGTTTCAGCGAGCGTCTTCCGGCCCTGGCACCATAGTGCATATTGCTCCAGGGCGGTCCGGAGCGTGTACGAGACCACTACCTGGATGCCGTCGGCCTTGAGGCGCGCGAGAGCGCGAAGAGCGGCAGCGCGCGCGGCCGGGGTGAGGTCCTCGAGGCGGCGGCTCATGCGCTCTCCACATCCTTCGCGAATCCCAGGCGGATCAGCCCGCGGAGAATTCCGGGCTCGATCGCGCCGATGGTCTCGGGATCGAACACGGGCTTTATGTGGATCTCGACCTTGTCCTCCATCGCCTCCGACAGTTTCTGTATGAGGGTTTGATACTCGGGGTCGGTCGGAGAGACTGCCGTCTTCCCGGTATCCTTGATGAGGCGATCTTTCAGTCGTTCGTATTCGGCGAGCCTCGCGTTGATCTCGTCCACGCCCCGCATAGCCGCGAGGCAGTCTTTCCCGGAGGCGAACTTGTACGAGTCCACGAACGAAATCACGTTCGTGGACTGGAGGAGTTCTGATATCGTCGCGCTTATGACCCTCCGGTCATCTTTCGGGGTTCCGTCTGCCTTAGTTCGAGCCATTGGTTTCCTCCTCTTCGGGCTGCTCTTCCGCTTCCTTCTCGGGATCGGGGTCGCGTGGTTCTCCGTCCGGATAGGTGCCGAGCCGGTCCATGGCCGAGTAGATCACGTCGAGAAGCGCGGCTCGCTCCTCGTCGGTGAGCTGGAGCATGACGCGATCGTACCCCGCGGGTTCGGCTCCGCTGAATCGAGCCTCGGCGTCCTTGTAGAGGGCGACGGTTAATTCCAAGTGCCCGGTATCCAGGCGGAGCGATGCGGACGATATCGGGCGCGCGTACGTCGCCTCGAACCCGGAAGGTAAAAGCTTAGAAATAGTGATTCCCATGGGTCCTCCTATATGATCGAAAATTCCGTTACATAAGCATGAGAGTTCGACGCCGACATGGTTTGAATCGTACGTCCAAAAATCTGCGCGCTACCTCCAGAGGATCCCTGCCGGATTGCTATCCCCACGAAGGCGATGGAAGTTGACGACACCTTTACGATCTGAGAAATCGCCATGAACCAGATATAGGTTCCGTCGTTCCAATAGAGCGACCCCGTAGCATTGAGGGAATCGCTATTCGATATTCCGGTGAAGAAATAGGAAATCGCGGCGTATAGATCATCACCGTCTATAGAAGCAGAGCGGAACGGGGAATAGTTCCGGCCTTTCGTCCCTAGCCCTAGAGTGATGTATCCGCTGATCGATGCGTTACCCGGGGTGGACAAGGATGCCGCAGTTAGGGCCCCGTCGATTTCGGCGTAACCAGTAACTTTCGCGTTCCCGTAGGCCTTAAGTACGTAAGGCGACGTTGGGGCGCCGCCTATTCCTGCATTAGCCGTATCAATATCGCTTGTGTGGAGGGTCCCGTTTATATAGGCATTCCCTTCCACGCCCATAATAAAGGAATCAGTAGGGCTTGCCCCGCCCACGCCGAGCCTGTCTACCCTCGCCGTCCCCGCCACGCGTAGAGTTTCCCCTGCGGGGTCGGTCGTTCCGATGGATATCTTCCCATCGGCCGCGATCCGGAGACGCTCAAGGCTGGCGGTGGAGAGGGTGATTGGAGCGGCGTCCTGGGTATAAAGCCGCAGGGACCCCGTGCCGCGGTGAATGATGGATGACGGGGCATTCGCTCCGGTGAAATCCCGGATAATTCGGAGACCAAAATCGGTGTACGTTGCATCGCCTACGAAATCGAGAATTGAATAGCCGTTACCGGTTCTCCCGGCTCCAATTTCGATTGACCGCGTTTCTGTACTCGCAGCCGCTAAGGCGAGATTCCCGTTGACCTTCGCGACTCCCGATCGCAGATCCAACAAATCCGCGTCCCCGTCTATTCCGATGAGCCCTACCCCCGACCCGTTGGTCGAGAGCGTGAGCGCGCGGCCGGGGATGGCCTTGCTGTTGTGGATCTCAAGGGCGGAGTAGAGTTTCGTGGAAAGCGTGTCCAGCTCGATCACGGAGGCTTTCAGGGCCATGCCGGTGGACATGAGCTTTATGTAATCGCCATTCGCCTCAAGCCATATGTAGGGATCAGCCGAGTTCCCAGCGGCATCCGGTTTTACGCGGAGGTATACCAGGGACGTCCCCGCGCGGAGGGTACCGACCGGCTTCCCGACGGGGCGCCCCGGCCAGTCCGAGAGCGCCCAAAAGTTGTTCGGGTCTTCGATTCCTCCCTGCACGACGCAGAGGTTCCCGTGGATCGAGGTGAGCGAGTCGGTATAGATGTTCTTGGCGACGACCACGCCAGCGGCATCGTCAACGATTGAAACGTCGCGGATGAAAAGGTCGGTCTGGACGGTGTTACTCCAATTGAGAAATCGTAGCGCAAGGTGGGTCGTTGACTCGGAGAGTTTTGCTGCTCTGTGGGTAGAGTTGCCTGTAAACTCGGTTACGTTTCGGTACGCGCCGACGATGTAGAATGAGACCGTGGTCCAGGCTGTTGGCGGAGTCGGATTCGTTACGGCATCATAGGAGTAAAGGTTTGCGGTAGCCGCTCCATCGTTCGCCCGAGTGTCTTTTACTATTCCTTGGAAAAGCTCGGTACCTTGGACACTCGAACTACCCTCAGCACCTACCGTATCAGCCGTGAAACCTGACAACCCAATGTATATATACCCATGTGCTGCCGATTTCTTAATCCTAAGCTGGACCTTGTAAATCTTGTTGTGGTCAACCTGGAACGTCTTCGACCTTACGGCGAGGTTTCCCGAGGTTCGCAGCCTCATCGCCTTCTCGGTGGCATCGTACGTCACCGCGGTGGAGGTACCGCTCCCGTCCTCGGCCCACGCTCCCCACCCCCGGAGGTTCCCCGTGGCTGTGGGATTGTTGACGTAGTTCCGGGAGAGGACGGAGAGCTTTTCGGCGAGGACGGCCTGGGCCGCGATCTTCTCGGCGATGACCGAGGCAGCACCGAGGTTCGCCGTGATTATCCCGCCTTCCTCGATGAGCGTGGAGCCCATTTGCCGGCGGAGGGTAACATTGCGGAACTTCCATGCGCCGATTTCGGTCGTGTTGCCGTTGGTTCCGTCTACGTTAGTATCAATGCGTACGAAATATTTCCCAGCTCCGACCGTGAATACCCCGGATGCCAACGCCCACGATCCGGCTACACCATCGATCGATGCCCCCGAAGGCACTGAATACGATGGATTTGCCTTGTTTTTATCGTAGGCGACCACCATAAATCGAAGGGCATTCGAGGTCCCGAGTGGCTCAACGGCCTGCGCCTCGAAGGAGACATAATATTTTTCTCCGGGATTAACCGGGATATAGGTGGCGTAAGCACCATCACGAAACCCCGCAGGCCTGTACAAGTAAAACCCGTCATCGCTCTGCGCGGTTATTCCCACGCTCCACTGATCGGCCCCGCCATCCGCACCGCTCGGGTTAAGGCATAAGTTCGTGAAGTCTCCGATTAGGAGGTGCTTCACGCGTACCGCGTTCGCCGCGAGCTCGTCTGCGGTCACTGCGCCCGATGCAATCTGCCCCGCCGTGATGGTGTTCGCGGCGATCCTGTCCGCGGTCACGGCGTTCAAGGCGAGTTTATCGGTTTCAACCGCCCCCGCGACTATCTTAACGGCGGTAATAGAGTTCGCCGCGAGCTCATCGGCCGTTATGGCTCCGGTGGCGATCTGGCCGGCGGTGATGGTGTTGGCGGCTATTTCCGTTGCCGTGATAGTCCCGGCTGCGATCTTCGCCGCGGTCACCGCGTTTGCGGCGAGCTTATCGGTTTCGACCGCTCCAGCCGCGATCTTCGCGGCGATTACTGCATTCGCGGCTATCTCGTCCGAGGTGATCGCCCCCGTAGCAATCTGCCCCGCCGTGATGGTGTTCGCGGCGATCTTGTCGGCCGTGACTGCGTTCGCGGCGAGTTTCGCCGTCTCCACGGCGCCCGAGGCGATCTTCGCCGCGATGACCGCGTTTGCGGCGAGCTGGTCCGTGCCTATCGCGCCTGCGGCGATCTGGCCGGCGGTGAGCTGGTTCACGGTTATGTCTGCCGCGTCTACGGAACGGCTCCAGCCGTTCGTACCGGAGGCCGAGGCGTTTACAAGGCGGTAGACCTTGAAATCGGATGTATAGAAAACAAGGTCGCCTACGGCGTACCCGGTGTATGGGTTCGCTGGAAGGGATGCGACCACGCGCGGAGGGCGAATCCCTGCGGCGAATTTGGTCATGGTTAGGGAGGCGTCGTTGATGTCTACCGTAGTCACTTCGGTGGTCCATCCGGTGGTTCCCGTCCCAGACATATTTTTCATGCGGTAGAGCTTGCCGTCCGTAGTTAGGACTACCGTATCGCCGAGGGCATACCCGGCATACGGATTCGATGGAAGGGAGGTAACTACCCTGGACGGACGGATCCCGGAGGCAAACTTTGCCATAGTGATCGCGGAGTCGTTTATGTCCACCGTGGTGACTTCCGTGGTCCATCCCGTAATCCCGGCTCCCGCCATATTTTTCATGCGGTAGAGCTTTCCGTCGGTCGTTAAGACGACGGTGTCGCCGAGAGCATAGCCTGAATACGGGTTAGCCGGTAGGGACGCGACCACTCGCGGGGGGCGGATGCCGGAGGCGAACTTCGCCATAGTGATGGCCGCGTCGTTGATATCGACGGTCGTCACCTCGGTCGTCCACCCCGCGGTCCCCGCGGCCGCCGTGTTCTTCAAGCGGTAGAGCTTGCCGTCGGTGGTGAGGGTAACCGTGTCGCCGAGGGCGAAGCCGGTATACGGGTTAGAAGGGAGAGACGAAACGGTTCGGGTCGGCCGGATGCCCGCGGCGAATTTCGTCATCTGGAGGGTAGCGTCCGAAACCTTCGCGTTGGTGATCGCGCCGTCGGCGATCTTCCCGAGGGTGACCGCGAGGTCGGCGAGGGCATTCGTGGTGACTGAGCCTTGAAGAATATCGTATGCGGAGGTCGCCGTTGCTATGACCGGCACCCATGACGACCACGCGCCCGCGGTCTTCCCTCCGGAGTCTACGTACCCAGCCGGGGAGCCAGAGGCCCACGCGCGGTCGGTGACGAGGCGGAAGCGGAAGTAGTAGGCGGTGTTGATCGGGTTACCGATGGTCTGACCATCGAGCGGCATCGTACCCGTCCACTGAGGGACCGATACCTGCTTGAACAGGCCCGCCGTGGCCGACGCCCGCCACCTGGTCTCGTCGACGATGACGTCCGTGCCTTCGTAGGGTTCGTACCCATTCGCCCCCGCGTCCTTGGATATCTGCACCTCCCATCTCGCGGGAGAGTAGACAGTGGCGGCGGGAGCCGCGACGCGGGCGGTGACCGTACGCTGCGCCGAAGACCCGGCGCCGCCCGACGGCTGCGACGGAAGCCAAGTTCCGTAGGCGGAGGTGTCGGGGGCGCCGGAGGTGGCCCAGGTGGCGGATACAACTCCCGCTGCGTTCACCGCCTTTGCGCGGAACCGATAATTACTCAACGCGATCCAGGGCTGCGCGGATCCGGAAGCTTCCGGGTATCCATCCGACGATCGCGAGAAAGCCCAGTCATACACCCCAGGCGACACTTTTGCGGAACCATTCAGGACCCCCGCGGTGTCATACCAGTTCGAACCACCGTCCCTTGATCTCTGGAGGATGAGCGCAACGACCCCTTTCGCTGGAGTCGAAGAGGCGGGAATGACGGGGAGGACGCGGATACCGTCTCTGCTGGCGACCGCCGTTACCGACGTGACGGCGTCGGGGGTATCGTAGAGGTCGTCGTTCGACGCGTAGAACGTGGACGTTTTTTTGGCCAGCACATTTTTCGTTGCGACATAGTCGTCATAGGCGTCGAGCATGGCCAGACGGTCAACTGGAACCGTCCCCTCGATGCCGAGAATCCCCTCGTACAGCGCGATGACCGCGGTCGCAGCGGCGTCGAAGGCTACGTAGTCGGCGTCGTCGGTCGGTACCCTGGCCTCGACGGCGTCGGCCTTCACCGTTGCGCTATCCCACTCGATCTCCGAAAGCTCCCTGCGTAGGGCCTTCTTTTCGTCTCCGGTGACATAGCCGTCGCTCAGGATGTTGGAGATTGATTCGTCCGTGTTCTTTATCGAGGCCGCGTTCGCAAGTATTCGCTGCTCGATCAATTCCACTGTCGACGTCGGCCGCTCAATATGCGCGTACCCCGAAGTCGAGAGCGCGGCCTGCTGCTCCTTCGGCACGCGCTCGGGTATGAGCTGGAGCGACACCTTGTTGATTCTGGAGGGTGGATCGGGATTCACGGCGATGACGAGGGCGTCTCGGTTTCCGGCAAACTCACGAGACGACGCATCGAGATTGTCCTGCATGAGGGCGATCGTGATGACGTCGTAGATCTCGATGTCCAGGTTGTCGGCGAGCTCAACCCCCTCCGCGACCATGGGGACGTTAGAGACCACCCTGGCCTCTTCGGCCGCGCGCGCGCGCGCGTCGGCGGGATCGACAAGCACCGTCTCCAGCTCCAAGACCTCGAGCTGCCGATACTCGGTTCGGACCTCGTGCTCGTAGGAATTGTCGGTGCAGAGGACGTCCGCATCCTGGGAATAGTCGTGCGCGAATTTCAAGGCAACGGCTGAATACGGTTTTTCAACGGTCTCGATCTTGATCGCGTCCGCATTGCGGATGATGGCTGAGGGGATGACGCGGCTCGCGGCGCGCGAGTAGTCCTTCACCTTGGCCGTGAGCCGCCCGTCGCCGCCGAACCATACCCGCAGCGGGACCCCGCCTCCGAAGGCGATATTGAATATAAGCTTGTCGAGATCGATTTCCTTCTCGACGTAGATCCCGATCTCGGCGGATGCCGCCGCGCTCCCGGCCTCCGCTTCCCACTGCGCGATATTGTAGTTGCTGGAGGTATAGGCGAGGCCGAGGAACCTTTCGAGCAGGTGCTCGATCGTGAGACTGGGTGTGCACGAGCCCGCGGAGTTGTAGCCACGGGGACCAAGAAGGCGCACCTTGCGGACCGAACCCGCCGACGCCCTTCCGCCGGGGATCGTGATCAGGGTCTTGTCCTGCGAGATCACGTAATCGGTCGAAGCCCGCCAGACGTCGTCGTACTCGACCTGTACCGACCCCACGTCATCAAGGCCATCAGGGAGCCGGTACACGGCACTGGCCGAGTCGTTTTCGTTCACGCATTGCAGTTCGAGAGCGGCGACGGTTCCATAAAGGAATCCGATCGGTTTCCCGACGAGGCCGTCCTTGATCTTCGGATAGGCCGCGGTGGTGAACTTCGCCGTAGGGACCTTGAACTCGAGCCGCTTCCGCTTATCCTGGAGATCGAGGACCACCTGCTGCTGAGATATCGAGTAATTCTCGATGTAAGCGGAAACGAGTTCAGTCTTCACGCCATCCGAGTAATCGGAGATGATGACGTCGTTCCCGTGCACCTTCTCCGTGAGCAGGAAGTCGAGCATACCCTCGCGAACGTTCGTTGCCGGGTTGATATGGGCCTGATTTTTCAGCGTGATGGCCCCGGCCATGCCCTTCGGCTTCGACGCCCCAACGACGTCGGCCTCCTGACGGATGTTGGGCACGGATTCGATCAGCGGCAGATACTCATACCCGTCGATGATGACGACGTCTTCCTTGGAGACGCCAAACGAGAACCCGTATTCGAAGCCGGAAACGATATTCGAATAGTTCTGCTCGACGTGAAGATACAGCCGCTGCACGTCGTCATCGAAGTAGAAGCTCGCGGGCTGCGCGAGCATGTCCTCGTAGGAGTCGACCTCCGCGTACCCGTTGAGGGAGTCGCGCGTCACCTGCCTGATATTGAGGCGGAGGTCTTCGGAATCGTCGGGCGCTCCGAAGGCCCCGGTCCACCAGCTCGCGTACTCGAAGACGATAGGGATCGAGTAGCAGAACGGGGCGATGGACGCCGGGAGCCTCAAGCTTTTTTGGCGCAGGATCTCGGCTACGATCATAAGTAGCTCGCCTGCACCGTTACGAACTGGTCGATGGCCGATTCCGCGACGACTTCGAACAGCGTCGGAGAGATCCCGGCAGCCTTATCCGTCAATCCGCAGCTCGCGGTCACCGTGAACGGGCCGCGATAATCGGATCCGCCGTACTCAAGATATTGGAGGTAGACCACGAAATCGGTAGCCGGATCGATCGTGAGCCCGGATACGTCGGCGGTGTGGGAGGCGGCGTCAGCCCAGCTCGCGAGAACGCCGAGCGAGGCGTTGTAAAGCCTGACCGTGCTCAAGCCCTGGGCGTCGGCGTTCAGGACGTCTACGCGGAAGCTCTTGAGCATCATCTTCACGTTGGACAGGTTTTTGAACGTGATCTGCGCGAGATTCGCGTAGCCTGAGTTCGAGAACAACTTCCGGCCGGGCGCAGCGGCCGCGCTTCGGTTGAACTGCGTCCAACTCGAGTTCGGCAACCCGGCACTGAGCGTGTTCTTGATCAGGTCTGCGTTGGGGCCATCCTTGAGTAGGTGAAACGTCGAGATCAGGCCTGCGTAGAAGGCCTTGTACTCGTCGAAAAGGTAGAGCCGGCCGCTCCCGTCATAATAGCCGTTGTACGCCGAGTTCCAGCTCACGCCGGCGAGCGAGGCCACGAACGCGGCTGTGGCCGACGCGCCGCTCGCGGTGATCTGGACGTAATCCGTCTGTGTGCCGGAGATGGCTGTGTCCGAGGTCGCGACGTACATGACGCCGCCGATGTTGAACACGGAGCCGCGGACGATGTTCGACCCTATGACCTGAACCGGGGCGCTTCCATGAAGCAGGAGGGCGGCGAGTTGCGCGACGACGGCCTGCCAGTCGGAGAGGTCGGAAGGGGTCGAGCCGGGAGCGGCGATCAGTGAGATGGACATTATCGGGCCTCCGTAATGGTGAGCGTGAAGCGACAGACGCTGCCCTCGCGGCGCGGTTGGTTTGACATGGCCATGAGGCCGTACAGCGCCGGGATGAGATCGCGGCGGCCGTCGAACATATCGATGAAGATGGGACGCTCGATATCGAGCACGAGCGCGCGCACGCGAAGGAACTCCGCGTAGGAGTCGACGACGAAATCGAACTGGTACTGAGCCAGGGCTGGGATCTTGTTCGTGAGCACCTGGCCGTCCGAAGACGCCGACTGCAGGGAATTATCGATGAACCCAGGCGACCAGGAGTTGTTCGGATCCGGAAGGTCCTCAGCCGCACCGATCCCCACCGACCCGACGTAAAGCAGAGTCGCCGACGTCATAACGATCATGGCCGACCGGACTCCGGAGACCGCGGCAAAGCTCAAGGCCAGCGTATCCATCGGGATCTCGGCGTCGTAGAGCAGGTCGTCCGAGGCATCGAAGAGCCAGACGTGAGCGGCGGTCGCATTCGTGAACGCAAGATAAACGTCGCTCACAACACGGTCAGCGGCGAAGTCGATCGATATCGTGTCCCCGTTCGCGGTCGATCGGAACGCCACCTTCATGAACTCGTGGCGAATGTTCGTGACCGGGTACTGAGGATTCTCATGGAGCACCGAGAGCGCGGCCTCCCATACAAGGTTCCTGAATAGCGCTTTCATGCTTGCCCACTCTTTTGGTAGCGGGAGACGACCTTCGCCATCTCTCGCCCGTCTACGTTGAGGGTGATGCTCTGATCTCCGCCACGATACGCACCCATGGCGTCAACAATTCGCTGCGCGAAGGCCTCCAGCATGGCCGAGCCTTCGGGGCTGTCGTTCAGGAGCAGTTCAGGCCTTCCGTTTTCGGCGGTATTCACAGGTACCCCTCCATCCCGCGGGAGGATGATGCCTCCGGACGCGCCCTGGAGGGTCGGCTTCGCGGCGGCGAGGGCGACGCCTTGAACACCCATCGCGGACCCAGTGATTGCGCCCAGGATAAAGTTGGGAACTGGAGGAGTCCTGATGGCGTTCGCAAGGGCCATGGCCGTGTTCGCTGCATGAGTTACCAGCTTCGCTTTCCATTCGGCCATGTCGGCCTTATATTGCAGCTTCGCTTTTTACTTGTTGTATTCGGTCTCGAGATCAAGGAGCGCTATTTGCTTTTCGAGATCTGCAGCGACTTCTTCATCACCCGATGCCTTTGCCGTTGCGAGTTGGTCTTCAAGGGCCTCGCGCTTCGTCTTCCCGTTGTTCTCGATAAGCTCGCGCTCGAGCTCGTATCCCTTGGAAAGGTCGTTGAGGCGCTTGTTGATCATGGATGAATAAATGTCAGCGATACTCGTCGAGATAGTCCCTACAGCCTCGGCTGCAGCCTGCATATTTTCCCTAAACTGCTCCGCAGCGGTCTTGTCGCGCATCGCGATATCGAGCTCGGCCTTGGCCTCGATCAGCTTCTGGATCGCGACCTCAGACACGCCGGCGGCGCGTGCCTCGTCGATCAGCCCTGCGACGAAGTCGTCGAGGGAAAGGCTCCCGTTGTTGAGCTCGGCCGTCTGCCGCGCCAGCTTCTCCGTGAGCGATTCCACGCTCTTTGTCATGTCATCGTATTTTTTCAGGCCCTCGCGTCCGGATTGCTTCTCTGCCTCCGCGACTTCTTTCAGAAACGCCTTGTACTTTTCGTAGTCGCCGGTCATCTTCTGGTAGAGCGCGATCCGCTCCTTGAGCATTTTCAGAGTTTCCGGAGAGGTATTCTTTTCGGTCTGGAACAGGTCATTGAGCGCGTCGATGCTCGTCCGCATGGCCGCGATCCGATCTTCTTCGGCCTGGGAATAGTCGATGGCGCCCGCAGCTTCCAGCCGGTTCGTCTTCTCGACGGAGTCGGAGTATTCCTCCAGGATCTTGCTCCGCTTTGTGGTGAATTCGTTGACCTTCGCTTGGTCTTCGGCCAACTTCTTATTCGCGGCCTCAGTCTTCGCGTCACTTTTGGCTTTTGCGTCAGCGGCTGCCTTTTCGTATTTAGCGTT
>JAEWSV010000111.1 GCA_023398155.1 Spirochaetota bacterium | reverse complement strand
ATCGAGGACCTCGGCGAGGCATGGAAGCCCATCATCGAAGCGGAGGGCCGCCTGGAGGGACTCCGGCCGTTCGGCTCCCGCGATATCCGGGTCGTGAACGACGGCGAGATGATCGTCTTGGTGGCCTTCGACTGTACGATCGGTCCGGTCAGCGGCCAAATAACCTTCGCCCTGCCTTTCCTGTTCCTGGAGCCCATCATCCCGAGCTTGAGGGCCGAACGGTACTACGCGCCCCGCAAGGGAAGCGCGGCCGGCGCCGTCTCTCCCGCCGTCCTGGATCGCATCCCGCTCCCCGCTAGCTTGTACTATGAGGCGGGCGAGCTTTCGCTCGCGCGGCTCCACGCGCTCAAACCGGGCGATCTCCTGCCGCTCTCGGAAGGCCGGGACGGAGCGCTCCTGTTCGAGGTCGGCGGAAGGCCGCTCCTCCGCATGGAGCGGCAGCGGAAGGCGAGGGGCGGCTCCTACGTCGTCACCTCGACCTCCGTCCGCGGTTCCTCGCTCACCGCGCCGGGAAACCGGGACGGGGAGCGAGACCGCGCCGCGGGCGACGCGGCGGGGGCGTCGGCGATGGCCGCGGGCGTGGAAGCGTCCCTCGCGAGGGTGGAACGGCGGCTCGAGGAGATCTCGGCTCGGCAGGACGAACTCGCCGATCGGGCCTACTTCGGCGAGGACGGGAGCGGACGCGGGGAAGAGCCCGCGGACGGCCGGCCGCTGGCCTTCGCGGCGGGACTCGACCGCCGCAGGCTCGCATCGTTCCTCGCGGACGAACATCCGCAGACCGCGGCCTTAGTCCTCTCCGCCGTGGACGGCGCGACCGCGGGCGACCTCCTGTCCCTGCTTCCCGCAGGGCTCCAGGGCGAAGTCGCGCGGCGCATCGAGCGGCTGGGGAGCGCGTCGCCGCTCCTGATCGCGGAACTGGAGGCGACCTTCCGGCGGAGGAGCGACCTCGGCCGGGGAGAGCGCGCCGACGCGCGGGGCGGGGCGGACCACTTGGCGGAGATGCGGAAGAGCGCCGCGGCGGCGACGGCCGCGGCCATCGCGGAGATCCTCGGCGAGCGCGGTTAGGCCGCCCATGGAATTCGCTCCCCCGCTGGAGGCGGCGCGCGGTCCCCTCGACGACTCGTTCGCGCTCCACGGCGACCGGCGGCGGCTGGTCCTCGTGGAGCGGGGGCGGTGGTTCCGGCGACGCCGGGAGGGCTTGTCATGCTATGAGGCTCCCTTGGTGGTATCCGCCCCCGGCGGCGGGCTGACGACGCGGCCGGAAGCCGCGGCCGGCGTCCTACTCGCGTTCTCGCCGCGGCTGGAAGCCGCCGTCTCGCGCGGCTTCGGCCCCCTCCTCGATCCCCTGCGTCCGACCTTCGTCCGGCTTCCCGCCTCGTCCTCGGCGAGATACCGGGAACTCTTCGACGAGCTCGCCGATTTCGCCGGCGGCTTGCGGAGGGGCGGGCCGGACCTCGTCGCGGTCAAGGCGACGGGACTGCTCCGCGCCCTGCGGCTCTTCCTCGACGCGGCCGCGGAAGCGCCGTTCGGGCCGAGCCGGCCCGATCGCGGCCCCCGCGCGGCCGATGCGGCCGCCATCCTCGATTACCTTAAAACCCGCTACCGCGAACCCCTCTCGCTCCAGGTTATGGCCGCCGAACTCGGCTACAGCCCGTCCTACCTGTCCCGGTACTTCCGCAAAGTGACGGGCCGCTGCCTCTTCGAAGACGTGAACGCGCGGCGGATCGCGGAAGCCTGCGCCCTCCTCAAGGAGAGCGATCTGACCGTCACCGAGATCGCCTTCGCGGTGGGCTACAACAACCTCTCGTTCTTCAATCGGTACTTCAGGAAACTCATGGACGCGTCTCCGGCGGAGTACCGGCGAAGGGCGACCTAACCGAGCCCGGCCTTTTCGCCGCGCTCCGGCCTAGCCCCAGAGCAGCAACATGTGCATGCCCTGTTGCGCGTTCTCCACGTATACGTCGTCGACGAAATCCCTGCCGTCCTGGATGTCGCGGAAGCTCCGCTTGATGACGCCGAAGCGTTCGGACTTAATCTCGGTCACCTCCACGAAGCGGTGGGCCGCGCTGGATCCGTAGGGATCGAAGACCACCGGGAAAGCGCCGTCGAAGGATCCGAGGGCCGCGATCGCCTCGGCCGCGTTGAGTCCCCGCCGCATGCCGGTAGCGATGACGATGAACGCGGCGCCGTCCCCGCCGTCCGGAGGAAAGGACGCTCCGTTGAGCGAATAACCGTACCGCGCTTTCACGAGGTCGAAACGCTGGACGTCTTCTATCTGCTCCCACTTTTCCGGATTGGACGAAAAAGCGAGCACGGGCCGGTTCGAGGGAAATTCTCGAAGTCTTTCTATTAATTGTTTTGCGGTCATACGTCATTCTCCGGTGAATCGCGCTTGCCAAATCATAGTATAAAGCCGTCTTCTTTCCAGCCGCCATCATACCGATACTCAAGGATATGCGGAGCATCCCCCACAATCATCCGGCGCGGATTACGTGGAATATCCTCATGCTGGGTTCGATCCTGGCCTTCCTCGTCATAATCACGTACCGGCTGGTGTTCCGCGACTTCTCCGCCGACGCGTTCTACTACGCGCTCAACCTCCTGTTCGTCCTGGACATCCTCGCCAACTTCTTGACGGCCGTGAAATCGGGACATCGCCGCATCGATTCGCTCGGCGCCATAGCGCGCCATTATCTGCGGGGGTGGTTCGCGGTGGATGCCCTGGCGGCCTTCCCCTTCGAACTCGTCTTCCTGGCTATCTTCGGCGCATCGCCGAAAGATCCGGCGTTCGAGAACGTCGTGCTCTTTTTCCAGCTGTTGACGCTCATCAAGCTCGTGAAGGCGCGGCGCATCTTCGCCGAGCTCCAGGAGTCGCTCCGCATCATTCCCGCGCTCCGGCGCCTCATCATGTTCGCGTACTGGCTTTCCATGGCCCTGCACGTCATGGCGCTCGGCTGGATCTCCATAGGGGCATCGGAGGACTTCCGGCCCCGCTTCGACCAATATCTCCGCGCGCTCTATTGGGTGACGACGACTATCTCCACGATCGGCTACGGCGACTACGTGCCCGATCACGACAGTAACATCCAAGTGGCCTACACGGTGTTCGCCCAACTCTTCGGCGTCGGCATGTTCTCCTACGTGATCGCCAACGTATCCAGCCTGGTCTCCAACCTGGACGTGGCTAGGAGCGCCTACCAACACCGGTTAGACGAGGTGAACGCCTACCTCCACGCCCAGCGCATTCCGAGCGATCTGCAGGAGCGCGTGAGGGACTACTATTCGTACCTCTGGGCCGAGCAGCGCGGCGTGAGCGCGACGAGCGTCCTTCAGGACATCCCGCGGAACCTGGGCCAGGAAATCCTCTTGTTCCTCAACCGCGGCATGCTGGACCGCGTGGAGATGTTCCGCGGGGCGGACGAACTCTTCATCCGAGAACTGGTCCAACTCCTGCGCCCCCTCGTCTTCCTTCCCGACGAGCACGTCATCCGTCAGGGCGAGTTCGGCGACTGCATGTACTTCCTCACCTCTGGCGAAGTCCGCGTCATCGTCAACGGTTCCGAGGTGGCGCGGCTCGCTTCGGGCTCCCCCTTCGGCGAAACCGCCCTCGTGGAGGACCTCCACCGGAACGCGAGCGTCGTCTCCGTGTCCTACAGCACGGGATACCGGCTCGACAAGGCCGATTTCGACGTGCTCCGCGACAAGTATCCGGAGTTCGACCGCCGCGTACGGGACGTGGTGGAGAAGCGGAAGCAGCCGAAGTAGAGAGGCGGACGCCGGAGGACGGGCGCCCGCCCTCCGGTGCCGGAAACTAGAATTCCATAGTGACGAAGGAATGGGCGGGAAGCGCGAAATGGATGCCGCCCGCCTCGACCTTGAAATCGGTGAACGGGACGGGCGCGACCTCGGTCGTTCCGTCCAGCCTGTTGTGGGCGGTCGGTTTCGCCGCGGTCAGGATACGTCCCCTGACCCCGGACGCCGCGCCGCCGCGGAGCTCCAGGAAGACCTCGCGCGATGCATCCAAGTCGATGTTGACGAGCGAGGCGAGGCGGCGACCGCCTTCGTCGCGCGAGACCGTGGCCGAAACGTAGGGGATGCGCCTGCCGTCGGCGACGAGGCTCTCTTCCGGGCCGCCTTCGTCGGGCAGGCTGAAGGTCGGGAGGAGCTCGGCGTCCATATGGCCCGCGTTCATCTCGAATACGTGGTAGGTCGGCGTGAGCGCCATCTTGGCCCCGTCGGTGAGTATCATCGCCTGGAGCACGTTCACGGTCTGGGCGATGTTGGCCATGCGGACGCGGTCCGCGTGCGCGTGGAAGATCCCGAAATGGATGGCCGCGACCAGGGCGTCGCGCAGGCTGTTCTGCTGGAAGAGGAAGCCCGGGTTCGTATCCTCCTCTACGCGGTGCCAGGTTCCCCATTCGTCCACGAAGAGGCCGATGATCTTCTTGGGATCGTAGCGGTCCATGATCGTGGAATGGCGGGTGATGAGCTCGTCCATGTACCAAGACCTTGCCATGATCTCGTACCACTCGTCGTCCGAGAAGCGGGTGGCGCGCCCCTTCTTCTCCCAGGTTCCCGTGAACGTGTAGTGATGGAGCGCGATCGCATGGACGTGCCGGTCCTCGGGGAAGCCTTTCGGGCTCTCCACGAGCTGTTTCATGAGGGTGTCGGTCCACGCGTAGTCGTCGGCGCTCGGTCCGCAGGCGATCTTGTAGAGCTTCCGGCCGGGATAGCTGCGGCAGTAGGTGGCGTAGCGGCGGACCTGGTCGGCGTAGTGCTCGGCGCGCATGTTGCCGCCGCAGCCCCAGTTCTCGTTCCCGACGCCCCAGAACTTGACGTTCCACGGCTTATCCCTACCGTTCTTCTTTCGGAGCTCAGTCATGGGGCTGATGTTGTCCGAATTGAGGTACTCCACCCACTGGCTCATCTCCTGCACGCCGCCGGACCCGAGGTTACCGGTGACGTACGGCTCGCAGCCGAGGAGTTCGCAGAGCCGCATGAACTCGTGGGTGCCGAAATGGTTATTCTCCGTCACCCCGCCCCAGTGCGTGTTGATCATGCTCGGTCGTTTTTCCCGCGGACCGATGCCGTCCATCCAATGGTACTCATCCGCGAAGCAGCCGCCCGGCCAGCGGAGGTTCGGGATGCGGAGCTTCTTGAGCGCCTCCAGCACGTCGAGGCGGATGCCGTCGGCGTTCGGTATCGAACTGTCCTCGCCGACCCAGATGCCGCCGTAGATACAGGTTCCCAAGTGCTCCGCGAAATGGCCGTAAACGTGCCGATTGATCCGCGTCCCCGGAGCGTCCAGGTTGATGATGATCCGTTTCGCCATGATTCTACTCCTCTCCGGCCGTATCGGCGCGGTCCTCGGCGCCTCCGTACAGGAAGCAGCGGACGCTCCATCCGCCGTCCACGATCGCGGGCGGTTCCTTGGTTTTGCAGACGGCCATCGCCCGCGGGCAGCGGCCGGCGAACTTGCAGCCCGAGGCCAAGTATTCTTCCTCCCCGTGCGTCGCGCCGTTCACCGCGAGCGAAGTGGCGCCGGGTTTCGGATCGAGCGCGGACTCCACCAAGAGCTTCGTGTAGGGGTGCCGGGGAGAAGTGAGGATGGCTCCCGTTTCCCCCTGCTCCACGAAAAAGCCCTTGTGGATGATGGCGATGCGGTCGGAGATGTAATACGCCGTGGCCAGATCGTGCGTGATGTAGATGATGGAGGTGCCGAAGCGTTCCTTCAGGTCCTTGAAAAGGTTCACGATGCTCATGCGCAGGG
>JAEWSV010000039.1 GCA_023398155.1 Spirochaetota bacterium | reverse complement strand
GTTCCACACCGTCGGCAAGGCCATCAAGGCTGATCCGTACATCGCCGCCGACTTCGGAGGCTATAAATTCCTCTTCGCTTCCGAAGCGAATAAGGCGACTTTCTTGAAGAACCCCGAGAAGTACCTGCCCGCTTTCGGCGGTTATTGCGCTTTCGGCGTTTCGCTGGGCGTATTCTTCCCCGTAGAGATCAATACCTGGGATATGGTCGACGGCCGCGTCTTCTTCCAATACAGCAAGGAAATCAGGGAAAAGTTCGAGGAAGACAAGGAAGGTAATATGAAGAAAGCGAAGGCGAATTGGGCGAAGGTAGAGGCGCAGTTCGGAAAATAATGTAGTCCGAAGCTAGATTCGCTTTTTCGCTTGAGTCCGCATGCGGTCCCGGATATCCCGGGACCGTTTTCGTTAGGGGGCCCGTTCGCGCTTCGGCTTCGGCGCGGGCAGTTCGCCCTCGGTTATCCGGATCAACTCGCCGAGCCATTCCGCGTCTTCGTACTTCTCTTCGATGAGGTAGCTCATCTTCGCGCCCGCATAGGCGGGCGCCTCTACGACGTCGCCGATGAAGGCCGCGCCCCCGGCCGTCGGTTTCACGAACAGCTGGTTGTCGCAGATGAGGGCGACCACTTTCTCGTTGCAGTACAGCGCGTATTCGCCGAACATTTTCCGGTACCGGACATTGCCCGTGTCGCGCATTTGGTCGACGATGAACTCGACGAAACTCTGGTCGGATGCCACGATATCCTCCTCGCGCCTTCGCGGCGCGCTTTCAGTACCCCTCGATTATCTTTTCGCTGATCAAGAACGCCGCGGGGCAATAGAGCGAGTCCAGGGCCAAGCCGACGAGCTTCCTCTGGATATTGACGGAGAGCGTGTGCGGAAATTCCCTGCAGGAAAGGGTCCGGTTCTCGTATTCCGCGCAGCTATTGTCCGCGTTTTGGAAGGGGCAGGGGAGCCTCTTGAGGACGTAGCCGACGCCGTCGGGATCCTGTTCCAGGTAGGTATCGAAGAAGCTCTTGGGCGGAGTCCCGCTCGATCGGCAGATATTCTTGATGTCGGTTTCCCGGAAACGGGGGCCCAGGTTCCGGCAGCAATTTCCGCACTCTCGGCAATCGATGATCGAAAAAACTTCATCATGGTACCGGTGGACGGTGTTATCGAAATCCTTCTTGTTCAATTTTGAGAGGTGGCGCATATGGCGAAGTATCTCTTTGTGCTTCGACCTGCTCCGGTTGAGGATTTTTTCGTAGTCGCTCTTCATCGGAGCGCTCCCGCGGCCTCGCTCTGCCCGTGCCGCACGAAATAGAGCATCGTCACCCCTGAACGGCCTTCTCCACGAGTTCGGCGAGCAGGGGCATGAGCTGCTTTTTCCTGGACACGATGTCCTTGAGCACGTAGATGCCGTCTTCCAGTTTCGGGAAGGCTAGGACGCCGGTGAAGGACTTGTCGCCGTCCACGAAGAGGATGGACGTGAGTTCGGTCACGTCGGTGACCATGAGGGCGCTGAACAGGCGCTTGCCCGCTTTCCGCGCGGAGGCGAGCTCGGCGAGGATCTCGGCCTTGCGGCCGACGAGGGCCTCGGGATTATCGGTCTCCACCTGGCTCACGGTGAAGGCCGCGCCTTGCTCCTCGTACTCCTTCATGTCCATGCGTACGAGCTCGTCGGCCGGCCGCGCGTTGACGCGGCTCGCGGCGCTCATGAGTTCCGCCCCGAGGGCGTCGATCTCCAGGCCCGTGACGGACGCCAGGTACTCGGCTGCTTCCCGGTCCGTGTCGGTCGTGGTCGCCGACTGCAGCACGAGGGTGTCGGCCAGGATGCCGCAGAGGAGGATGGACGCGATGGATTTTTCCAGCGGCAGGCGCGCCTCCCGGTAGAGGTTCGCGATGATGGTGCTCGTGGCTCCCACGACCTTGTTGATGAAGGTGATGGGGTAACGGGTGGAGAGGTTGCCGAGCCGGTGGTGGTCGATCACCTCCAGGATCTTGTAATTCTCGATCCCTTCGATGGCCTGGGAAGGCTCGTTGTGGTCCACCATGACCACCTCGACGTTCGCCTCCTTGATGAGGTCGCCCTCCGAGATCACGCCGACCACCCGGCCCTCGTCGTCCGTGACGGGCAGGCAGCGGGAGGCCGACTGCGAAAGGGGACCGCGGATTTTTCTGACCGGATCGCTCGCGCGGACGGC
This sequence comes from Spirochaetota bacterium, assembly GCA_023398155.1. Lineage (GTDB taxonomy): Bacteria > Spirochaetota > Spirochaetia > Treponematales > Breznakiellaceae > JAEXTK01. The sequence goes on along the minus strand of JAEWSV010000039.1, from coordinate 3,642 downwards.
GGCGACGGTCTCGTCGCCCATGGCTCCGACCGGCGTGGAATAGATGATGAGGAGGGAGGTGGACGAGGTATCGAAGGGGCTGATCATCACCGATACCTTGTTCTTCTTCGCGAGCTCCACGAGCTCCTTGTCCAGCACGACCCCGTTAGTGATCACGAGGGCCCGCACTTTCCGCTCGATGCAATACCGCTGGATGTCCACGCGGTCGCCGACGATGACGAGGGAATTCTCCGGCAGCTCGGCTTCCAGATGCGCGCGGAACGAATCGTCCGCAGAGGCCGCCACCACGATGAAGGACTTGCGCACTTCCGCGGTCCCGTAGGCGGTCACCGGCTGGGCCCGCAGGGTCGTCAGCAAGAGATCGATGGAGGTGGGGATGGCCGATTTCTTGTTCGGATTGATCTTCTGGAGGATGTAGCGTGCGAAGGCGTTGTAGTGGAGGAGGCTCCGGTACGTGCCGTCGCCCCGCACGATGGGGAGGACCTTGAGGTTGTCCCGCTCCATGCGCTCCAAGGCTTCCCAGAGCGGCACGCCCTCGTCCACGGTCACCACCGGATCGCTGAGGTAGTACTCCACCTTCGGCACGAGGTCGGCGAGGAACTCGGGCACGGGCGGCCCGAACCTGTCGAAGATGTATTCCGTCTGCGGATTGACCTTGCCCGCGCGCGCGGCGCGGAATTCCGAAAGGCCCAGGGCGTTCTTGAGCCGAGCGTAGGCGGCGGCGGAGACCACCGAATCCGTGTCGGGATTCCGGTGGCCGATGACGTAGATTCGCTTTTCCATGCATCCCTTATATCCGAACGATCGTGATGGATCGAGGGGCGAAGCGCAGGTTCTCCGCGGACTTGCGTATCCGGTGGTCCACGAGGGGCACGCCGGAGGACAGCGCGGCGAAGAGCCGCGCCTCGGATCCCCGTCTCAGGTCGAAGGGCCGGCCACGGAGGTTGATGAGCCCTGCGATCCTGAGCGAACGGCTTTCCAGGCGGAACACGTTCCGCTCCACGCGCACGGCGCCGTATTCTTCGTCCGTCGGACCTTGGTCCGCCAATTCATCGTAGAGCTTCACGATACGTTCAGTGAGCGCGGCTTCCTCCGCGCTCAGATGGACCGGGTCGTCGGAGAACATCACCTGGCTCGCCAGGAGGAAATCGACGAGCGCGATGAGCTCCTTTTCGTTCGCGGTGAGGCTGCAATTACGTTCCCTAAGGAAGACGACGTCCGGATCGTTCACGAAGACGGTCCCGTCCATATACGACCGGCCGATGGTGTCCATGAGGCTGACGTACGCGCTCGGCCTGCCGACGTGGCCGATGAGGCGTACCTGGGGCCAGTCCCAGGTCTCCCGCGTGTCCGCGCCGATGCGGGATAGCGGAAAATGCGGGTACGAGGGGCCGAAGGGTACGCCGCAGCCGAGGTAGGCAACGGGCCGCCCCTTCTTGTCGGCGATCCGGCCGGTGAGCCGGCGGCAGGCTTCCTCATAGAATCGATACGCCGCCGCGTGTTTCGCGTCCGCCACGGGCTTCGCGTCCGCCGCGCTTTTGCTGTCCGCCGCAGCCCGGCCGTCCGCCGCGCCGCCCGCCCAAACTCCGGAGAGCAGCCCCGCGTACATGAAGTCCAGCTTCAGGTACCGGAAGCCCCACTCGTCGACGGCCCGGTCGATGACGCCGGCCAGGTAGTCCAGGACGTCGCGCCGCGAGATGTCCAGGCAGTAGAAGCGGTTGTCCCAATGGTTGTTGAAACCCGCGACCACGGGCTCGCCGGACGCGTCGCGGAGGAGCCATTCGCTCTTCTCGCGGAAGATCCGCGCCTTCCGGGTGACCAGGAAGGGGGCGATCCAGAGGCCGGGGATCCACCCCTTCGCCTCTATCTTCTCGGCGACGGACGCGAGGCCGCCGGGGAAACGCCGTTCGTCGATCTCCCATTCGCCCACGGCCCGTTGCCAGCCGTCGTCTATCTGGAAGACCACGGGTCTCCCGCGGCGGATGTAGCGCCGCGCGATGAGGTTGTCGGTGCGGTCCAGGGCTTCAAGGTCATCCAGGATGAGGCGCTCGTCGATGTCGGTGTAGTGGTTGTACCAGGATTCGAAGCCGCCGGGCACGGAGTCTTTTCCGTACGCGCCTGCGTCGTCCCCGGGGCTCCGGAGCCCGGCGCCCGCGTGCCCTGCGGCGCCCCCGGAGAGCCCGGCGCCGTTGTGGAGCCCCGCTCCGCCGAAGAGGAAGCCGAGGCGAGCGAAGCGTTCGGCTCCGCCGTAGATGCGGCGGAGTTCATCCTTGAGCGCGAAGAAGCCCAGCGTTCGGAAGACGCGGATCTCGGCCACCGCGTCACCGTCGGCGAAGGCGGCGGGGGCCGCGTACGCCTCCATGGTGACGCGGCCGGCCATCCGATCGATGCGCCAGGTCACGGGAGGCAGCGCGCCGCCCTCGCGGGAAGCGATGCAGAGATAGTCGTCGCCGGATCGGAGGTACATGATGAAGTGGCCGACGATTTCGCGCTTACCGTGCTCGTCGCCGTCGCGGTTCGTGAATTTGATGAGCTCCGGCACTACGCGCACGCGGCGCGGCAGGCTCTCGCGGCCGACGAGTTCCCAGCCGGCGGACCAGGACTGCCAGCCGCCCGGTTTGATCGCGAGCTTCCGGCGGTCGGCGAAGGCCGCGCGGAGGGCGTCGTCCGCATCGATCAGATCGAGCAGGTCGTCGAAGGTGAGCGAATCGAAGACGACTACCGCGTCTTCGCCGCTTTCCAATTCCTCTTCTTCCAGCTTCCGCGCTGTGTAGCGGAGGACGGCCGTAGCCCCCTCCTCCTCGATCCGCCGCTCGATTCCGATGATTTCCATGCGCCGCTTCCTTTACCAAGGTCGTCCGATCAGTCTACTATGCGGCCCGGAGCCTGTAAACGTCATGATCGAACTGGTCGCTTTCCTCGGTAACTACGGCCGCGAGTACAGCCGGAACCGCCACAACGCCGGCTGGATGCTCGCCGACGTCCTGCCCTTCGCCTCGGCCCTCTCCTGGCAGCGCAAATTCAAGGGCCGCTATGCCGCGCTCGATACGGCGTCTCTCGCGAGGCTCGCCCCGGCCGGTCTCGCTGGGGCCGCTGTCGCTGCAAGCGGAACGCCGGCCGTTCCCATGGCCGACGCTCCCCAGCGCCTCCACTTCCTGATGCCCGAGACCTACATGAACCTCTCGGGGGAGTCGGTGCACGAGGCGGCGACCTTCTTCAAGATATCGCCCGAACGCATCCTCGTGGTCCACGACGAATTGGAGCTCCCGCTCGGCGCGGCGGCCTTTAAGTTCTCCGGCGGACTCGGCGGACACAACGGACTCAGGTCGATGAAGGCCCGCTTCGGCACCGCGGACTTCTGGCGCCTCAGGCTCGGCATCGGACGGCCCGACCATCCCGACGTGGCCGCCTGGGTCCTATCCGATTTTACCCGCGACGAGGCCATCGCCCTGGGCCTCGTGCTCGAGGCGGCCGCCGCCGCCCTGGTCTCCGCCCTGCTCCGCGGCCCGGAAGCCGTGCTGCCGGAGTGGAGCAAGAAGCGCATAACCGAATAGACGTCGAAGCCGCCGGCTTCTGTCGCCCGATCCCGCCGCTGCGTCGCTCGATTCCGTAGCGGCGTCGCTCGATTCCGTAGCGGCGTCG
>JAEWSV010000453.1 GCA_023398155.1 Spirochaetota bacterium | reverse complement strand
CTTCCTGGAGAGTTTCACCGACGACGGCGCTTGCCTGGAAGGGCTCGGTTATTGGACGTACGGCGTCGGCTTCTTCGTTGCCTTCGCCGACCTCCTCTTGCGGCGGACGGGCGGCAGGATCGACCTGCTCGCTTCGCCCCGGTTCCGCCGCGTCGCGGCCTTCCAGGGGGCGGCGTACCTGAGCGATTCCCTGTCGGTGAGCTTCGCGGACGGCGATTCCCGTGAGCGCTGGCGGCCAGGCTTGACCGCCTACCTCGGCCGCCGATTCCCCGAAACGGCGTCGCCGCCCGGAAATCTAGCCGCGACCCTCGCCGACGACCGATGCGGCCGATGGGCGCTCTCCTATCGCGATCTCCGGTGGGCGGAGGAAGCCGAGTCGGCCTCATCGGCCGAATCGGCCGCCCGGGTGTCCGAATCGGCTGCGTCCGGCGCGGGCGCCGCGCTAGCCGCCGGGATCGCGGCCGCCGTCCGGGAGCCGACCTGGTTTCCCGATGCCGAGTGGCTCATCTGCCCGGCGCGGACCGAGGGTTCGTTCGCCTTCGCCGCCAAGGGCGGCCACAACGACGAGCCGCACAACCACAACGACGTCGGCTCCTTCATCCTGGTCTGCGGGGACGACGAGCTGGTCGCCGATCTCGGCGCCGGGGAGTACGTGAAGGACTACTTCAACGAGAACCGCTATTCGATCTTCTGCTGTTCCTCGGAAAGCCACAGCGTCCCGCTCGTGAACGGCGCGGCGCAACTCCCGGGCGCCGAACGGCGCGCTCGGGACGTCGCGTACCGCCGCTCGGACGGCGTCTCCGTCCTTTCTTTGGACATCGCGTCGGCCTACGGGGAGGCGACGCTCCGGCTCAGGCGGCGGTTCGAGTTCGCGGATACGGGCGAGCTCACCATCGTCGACGAGATAGAAAACGAAGGCGAGGCGCCTGCAATCGTGGAACGTTTCGTGACGCGTTGCGGAGTCGAGCTAACCGAAGAAGGCGCCGTCATCCGGGGCAAGGCCGCGGCCGCGCTCGTGGTCGCTGAGGGTACGGCGCGCCCATTCGTCCGGGAGCACGCCCACCGGGAACACGACGGCCGCGTGACGACGGTGCGTAGCCTCGACTTCGTCGCGGCGCCGATGGAGCCCGATCCGGGCCGGGCGGCCGCGATCGAGCGACTTGCCGCGACCGAACGACCGGCCGCGACCGAAGGACCGGCGGCTACCGCGAGGTCGGCCGCCGTCCGGACCTTCCGCTTCGTATTCCGTCCGATCCGGCGATCATGAGTACGGGGCGGGACCTGAGGACTCGCGGACGGTGAGGGATATGGACAGGACCGTGGTGACGGGTGCCGTTGCCGGATCGCGGAGGCGGGCGAGGGCAGCGCGGACGGCGAGTTCGCCTATCCTTTTTTTCGGCTGGGCCACCGTGGTGAGCCGGGGCGAGGTGAAGGCCGCGAAGGAGACGTCGTCGTAGCCGACGATGGAGACGTCGCGGGGGACGCGGAGGCCCAAATCCGCTGCGGCCCGCAGGGCCCCGTGGGCCATGATATCGGAATAGAGGAAAACGGCGGTGGGCGGATCGGGGACGGCCATGAGCCTCGTGAAGCTCCCGTAAGCCGCCGCCGCCGTGTAATCGGCGGTCGCGAAGTAATCCAAGCGCGGCGCGATGCCCGCCGCTGCCAGCGCGTCATGGTAGCCAGCCTTCCGCGCGACGACGTCGTGGTGGGGGTAGGCTGGACCCGCGACGCAGGCGATCCGCCGGTGGCCGCGCTCCAGGAGGTGCTCGATCGCGGCGCGCGCGCCGCCGTAATCGTCGGTGGTGACGATATCCGCGGCATAGGCAGTCGGCCGGGCCTGCATGACCACGATCGGCATCCGCGCGGCTTCCAGGATCGCGAACGCTTCGGCGCTCCCCATGAAATTGTTGAGCAGGACCGCGTCCACGCCTTTGGAGACGAGCATGCCGACGCTCTCCGTCTCCTCGGCCGGGTCGCCGTTGGAATGCGTCACGATCATGCCGACGCCGGCTTCCCGGCAGGCGTCTTCGATGCCGACGAGCACCTCGTCGAAGTAGAGGTCTTCCCCTCGGGAGGTCAACACGCCGATGAGGCCGCTCGTGCCGGTGCGCAGCCCGCGGGCCCGCTCGCTGGGGCGGAAATGGAGCTCCTCGATCGCCCGTTCCACACGGGATGCGGTCTCCGGGGCCACGGCCCGCGTCCCGTTGATGACGTGCGAAACCGTCGTGTACGAGACGCCCGCGAGCAGGGCTACGTCCTTGATGGTGGCGATCGTCGGCCTCCTCAGGTTTTGCTTCCCTCCGGAGGCCCGCGGTCAGGCCGCTTCCACCTGCTCGCCCACCAGCCCCTTATGGAAGATCGAACGTTCTCCGCGGTAGAAGCGGATGGTGTTGATGATACCGCGTATGGATTCGTCCAGGAAGAGCGTGATGAAAAGTCCGTACATGCTGAGGCCGACGGGGAAGATGAGGACCCAGCTCACGCAAATCACGAAGGCCAGACCGAAGATCTGTGTCACGAGCATCCACATCGTGTCGCCGTAGCCCCGTATCCCGTTGCCCGAGATGATGTTGACGCACTTCGGGATCATGGTGAGCGAGGCGATCATGAGGAACGGCGCCGAGAGCGCGACCAAGTCCTGCCGGGAGGTGAAGATGCCGATGATGGCTTTCGGGAACGCGAGGAAGGTCGCCGTGAAGAAGAGGCAGAAGACGAGCATGTCGATGGTCGCCCGTTTACCGGTCCGTTTGGCGCCCTCGATGTCGCGCTCTCCCGTCTTGTTGCCGACGAGGGTGGTCACCGCCCGCGCGATGCCGTAGTAGAAGAAGACCGGCGTGAGCTCGATCTGCGCGACCAGACGATAGATTCCGACCGCCTCCGCGCTCAGGGCGTTGAGGAAGGCGGCGAGTACGAGGTTGCCGAAGTTCCAGAGGGAATCCTCTACGCTGGAGGGCAATCCCACCTTGAGCACGTCTAGGTACGGCTTGAGCGGCGCCTTGAGGACCGAACGGAACGAGGGGCGGAAGGGCAGATCCCGCGAGCGGAACGCGATGGCGAGGAAGACGGCGGTGGAGACGAGGCCCGAGAGGCTCGTCGCTAGCCCCGCGCCGGCGACGCCGAGCTCCGGGCAACCGAGGTTGCCGAAGATCATGACCCAGTCCAGGACGATGTTGAGGGCGCTCCGCAGGATGCCCGTCCACATCTCGGGACGGGTCTTTCCGAGGCCTTGGAAGATCGCGCCCACGGTGGTGCCCGCGCCGAGGTAGAAGAGCTCCAGGCTCATGGTGCGGATGTATTGGAGCGAGAGGGCGAGGATGGGTTCCCGGACGCCGAGGAGCTTGAAGACCGCGGGCGCGATGGCGGCCCAGATCACGTAGATCGCTATCGAGAGGAGGGCGTTGAACTTTATGGACGCTTCGGCGTAGCGTTTGGCGGCTGCGGGGTCCTTTGCGCCGAGACGCTGCGATACGAGCACGACTGTCCCGGTGGTGATGGACCAAATGAAGGCGAGGGATACGATGTAGGGGAAAAAGACGTTGCCGACCGCGGAAAGGAACTCCCCGCCGCCCAGCGCGGAACCGTCCGCGAGCTTCACCTGGTAATGGCCGAGGAACGCTGCGTCGATGAGCATCTGGACCTGGGTGGTGAGGCCGCTGATCGCTATGGGAATCGCGATGGCGAACATCTTCTTGCGGAGATCGGCGCGTTCTTCTTTCTGAAGTTCTCCCACGATGGGACTCCTTGACGGCATGCAACCGTTTGCATGCAGGATATTGGGTGCGCGTCTCGTGGTCAAGCGAGAGAACGCGCTCATTCGAATTGTCCGCGCACGGTCGCTGATGTCGGAACGCGGCGCTGTCGGTTGACGGCGAAGGGGTAATTATACTATACCGGCGGATAGTATGCCCTCAACCCTGGATCGGTCAACAGCCCGACGCGCCGCGCTCTCAGCTGCCGCGGGCTTTCCGACTACCTACGCGCGGAGTTTCGA
>JAEWSV010000370.1 GCA_023398155.1 Spirochaetota bacterium | reverse complement strand
GTTGGCCCCCTGTCCGCATTCTGCCGCCTGTCCCATGCCGGGCGGGCATCGGGGCGCAAAGTGGTGCCATTTCGCCTTCGAGACGGAACAGGCGCCGGCCCGCCTGCACAAGTTGTCGGCGGCCGCGGGCATACCCAAGGAACGGGCTACGCTGAGCTTCCTGCTCGCCGGTCCGGAGCGCCCTTCAGCGCCCGCTGCGGAGGGCGATACCTCGGCGAAGCGCGCGCCGCAGGCCGCGCGGCTTCCCGTCCGCGTGATCTCGGACGCCTTCCCGCTCGCGGAAGGCGGGGCGGGCCGCTACGCGTGCGCGGCGCCGGGCCTCATCTTGGTCGCGGGGCGAAAGAACGACGTAGAGGCCTTGCGATCAGGCTCGCTCGTGGAATTTCCGGCGCAGGGTAGCCGACCGCGGCATGATCCGAAGTCGAATGCGTTGGTGCTTGAGTTGCCGGATCGCGCGCCGAAGTCCTGAGGCGCGCCTTCGCGGTTAAGAACTCAGAGCAGTCCGTCCAGTCCGAAGGAAAGGTCCCCTGATTTTTCCAACTGTTTGACGAGGGCCGCCATGTCGCGGGCGAGGGGAGCCGAGAGTTCCAGTGGCGCGAGCGGCGCCTCGGCGTTGGCGGATTCCGTGCCCAGCGCGGGCAGGATGAGCCGCGCGGCATGGAGCCCGAGGCGGGAGAGGAGGGGACGCTCCTCGTAGGGATCGCCCTTCCATCCGTGCTTGAACGATGAGAGAAGCACGGGCTTCGCCGATCCGTACAAGGGATCGCAGACAATGGGATAGCCGAGAGTCGCGAGATGCACGCGGATCTGATGCGTGCGGCCGGTCTCGGGGCGGCATTCGACGACCGAATAGTTGCCCACGCAGCCGAGGACGCGGAACCGCGTAACGGACCGCTTCCCGAGCGCCTTATCCACGACCGTACGATGCTCGCGGTCGCCGTCGGGCCGGAGGGGAAGTTCGCAGGAAGTCTCCGCCCAGGCTGGCCTGCCGTGGACGACGGCTACGTAGGTCTTGTCTACGCCGCGGGCCTCGAAGGCGGACGAAAGGAAACGGTGGGCTTCCGCGGTCTTCGCGAACGCGACGAGCCCCGAGGTGTCCCGGTCGATACGATGGACCACGAAGACCCGATGCGGGAAGGGGATCCGGGACCCCGCGCCGGCCGAGGCGTCGGCGGCGAACATGGCGTTGAGGAGCTCGTCCAGGCGCTCTTTGGAGTCGTCCCAGCGGTCGGCCAATACCGCGACGCCGGCGGCCTTGTCCACCACGATGACCGCGGCGTCCTCATATGCGATCCTATACGGTACGTAGCCTTTCATGGGCCCCTAATGTATCGCGCCGATGATTAACGGACAAGGTCGTCCGCGGCGGCCTTCGCTGTCCGCGAGCGGCCGCGGCTTGCTTTTTTGCATCGCTCGTGTAGAATGCCAAGGATCGATACTGCGTCAGCGCATTCAGCGGAGCCCCCCAATGGAAATCAATCAAGAGTTTATCGACGGTCTCGTCGTCAACGAAATCGCGATCATGAAGCGCATCGCGGAAGACCTCAAGATCCGCATGAATCAGGTCTCGGCGGTGGTCGGTCTCCTGGCCGAAGGCAGCACCGTTCCCTTCATATCCCGGTATAGGAAAGAAATGACCGGGAGCTTGGACGAAGTCCAGGTGCGCGACGTCGACCACCAGTTCTCCAGCGGCAAGAACCTGGAGACGCGGAGGCTGGAGATCGTGCGCGGCATCTTCGAACAGGGGAAGCTTACCGAGGGCCTCTACGACATCGTGATGAAGGCGGCGACCCAGACCGAGCTGGAAGACATCTACGCCCCGTATAAACGCAAGAAGAAGACGCGCGGCATGGTGGCCCAGGAAAAAGGCCTGGAGCCCCTCGCCGACGCGATGCTGGAACTGGACGCGGCCGCGCTGCGCGCGAAGGCGGCCGAATTCGTCAAAGAGGACGCGGAAAATCCGGCGCTCTCCGTCGCGTCCGTGGACGATGCCCTGCAGGGCGCCATGGACATCATCGCCGAACGCGTGTCCCAGGAACCGGCGAACCGCGCCGCGGTCAAGTCGTTCTATCTCGCTGACGGCCGCATCATCGTGAAGGGCGTCGGCGACGACGAAAAGAAGAAGACCTCCACCTACCAAATGTACTGGGACTTCTCCGAACCCCTCTCGCAGGTCAAGCCGCACCGCGTCCTCGCCATCAACCGCGGCGAACGCGAAGGCGCCTTGGAAGTCGCCATCGACGTGGACGACAACGCGGCCACCGAGATGCTCCAGCGCAAGTACCGGATCGTCAACGATTACCACAAGACCTCCATCGAGGACGGGCTCAAGCGCCTGCTCTCTCCTGCGGTCCTCCGCGAACTCCGCGGCGACCAGAGCGACGCGGCCGACGACCACGGCATCTCGGTCTTCAGCCAGAACCTGAAGAACCTCCTCATGCAGCAGCCGATCAAGGGCACCCGCGTGCTCGGCATGGACCCCGGCATCCGCACGGGCACCAAGTGCGCCGCCCTGGACGACACGGGCAAATACCTGGGACACTTCGTCATCTATCAGCACAAGGCCGAGGAAGGCAAAAAGCTCGTCCTTGAGGCCATCAAGGCCTTCAACGTGCAGCTCGTCGCCATCGGCAACGGCACGGGCAGCCACGAGGTGCAGGAATTGGTCGCCGGCGTGATCGCCGACAACCAGCTGGAGGTCCTGTACACCGTTGTGGACGAGGACGGCGCGTCGGTGTATTCCGCCGGCGACATAGCCCGCGAGGAATTCCCCGACCTGGATCTCACGATCAGGGGCGCCATCTCCATCGGCCGCCGCCTCCAGGACCCCCTGGCGGAGCTCGTCAAGATCGATCCCAAGTCCATCGGCGTGGGGCTCTACCAACACGACGTCAACCAGAAGAAACTCTCGGACACCCTGGACGAGGTGGTCGCGTCCGTCGTGAACAACGTCGGCGTCAACCTCAACACCGCGAGCGCGTCGCTGCTCCGCTACGTATCAGGCATCAACGGCTCCCTGGCCAAGAAGATCGTCAAGCACCGGGACGAGAAGGGCCGCATCGCGGGCCGCGCGGAACTCATGGAAGTGAGCGGCATGGGACCTAAGAGCTACGAGCAGTGCGCCGGCTTCCTCAAGATTCCGGAGAGTCCCGATCCCCTGGACAACACCTGGGTGCACCCCGAGAACTATGCCGTCGCGCGCGAGATCTACGAGGCGATCAAGTCGAAGGGCGACCTCGCCGCCGAGGACCGGGTCGCCCTCAAGACGAAGTATTCCGTGGGCGACACGACCCTCGCCGATATCGTCGAGGAGCTCAAGAAGCCCAACCGCGACCCGCGCGAAGGCTTCCCCAAGCCCATCATGCAGAAGGGAGTCCTCACCTTCGAGGACCTCGCGGACGGCATGACGGTCACCGGCAAGGTCAAGAACGTGGTCGATTTCGGCGCCTTCGTGGACCTCGGCATTAAGGAGACGGCGCTCCTCCACATCTCCGAGACGAGCGACAACTTCGTGAAGGATCCGATGGAGGTCCTCAAGGTCGGCGACGTCCGCGAGTTCCGGATCATCGGCCTGGACGTCGATCGCCGGCGCATCAGCCTTTCGCTCAAGTCGCCCGACGGCGCGCGCGCGGGCCACGGGGCGCGTTCGGGCGGCCAAGGCCGCGCTGGCCACGGCGAGGGCGGTTACGGCACCGAAGGCGGCAACCACGGCGATGGCGCGCCGCACGGCCGAGGCGACGGCGCTAAGCGCGTGGTGACGGTGAAACGGGACGGCCCCGCGACCGCGGTAGCGGACCGGAACGGCGCGCCGGGCGGCAGGCCCCAGGGCCCGAGGCCCGACGGCCGGAACCAGGGGGGAAGGTCCGATAACCGCCGCCCGCCGCAGGAGTCCCACGGCAGGCCCGCGGCGGACGACGACGGAACCATGTACAACCCCTTCGCCGAAGCCCTGAAGAAGATGCAGGAAAAGAAGGGGAAGAAGTAGCGCGATGGACGCCCCCGGCGATCTCCTGGAACGCGGGCTCGCCGAACTCGCCGCCGCGAGTCCCGCAGCCGCGGCCGCATTCGGCGGAGATCGGGCAGCTCGCGCGCTCGATTCGCTACGCCGCTACGTCGCGGAAATAGAGCTCTTCAACCCCGCGTACGGCCTCGTCGGCGCGGCCGACCGGGACGAGCTCGTGGTGAAGCATATCCTGGACAGCCTCGCCCCGCTCGGCGTCATCTCCGCTCTACTGCCCCGAGGCGTGCCTCTGGTGGCGGACGCGGGCTCCGGCGCCGGACTGCCCGGCATCCCGCTCGCTATCGCCCGCGGCGACGTGAACTTCGCCCTCCTGGAGCGCATGGGGCGCCGCGTGGGCTTCCTGAACAATACCGTGGCCGTCCTGGGTTTAACGAACGTGGACGTGGAGCAGACGGAGATCGAGCGCGGTGCGGCCGGACGCTACGACATGGTGGTGTTCCGCGCCTTCCGCCCCCTCGTACCGCCGATGCTCAAGGCCCTCTTCCGGCTCCTCAGGGAGGACGGGGCCCTAGCCGCGTACAAGGCGCGCCGCGAAAAAGTGGCCGAGGAGATGGCGGTTATCGAACCGCTCGTGGGGAGCTGGGAGGAGTTCGAGACGCCGGTGCCCTTCCTGGACGAAGAACGCCGGCTCGTGGTCGTGCGTCCGCCGCGGTAATCCGCGGCCTGATCACTCGAGGGGGAGCGAGGTGACGCTCGCGTCCACGGAATCCAGGATCTTGCCGATGCGGTCCTTCTCGATGAGGTCGATAAGGCGGGCTTCCACGAACTTCTTGGCCTCGTCGCTGAAGTTGCCGGTGGTCAGGCAGTAGCCCTTCCCTGCTTTGAGTTCCTTGATCCGCGAATGGAAATCGCGCAGCGTGAGCTCGCCTACGGTGCCGGTTGTCCGGATGAAGCGGAAGAGGACCACGTCCTGCCATTTGCGCGTCTCGACTTCCGCCAAGATATCCGCCCACTCGTTCTTGTTGATCGAGATGTCCACGATCTTGACCTTGGCTTTAGGAAAGTAGGCGAGCGATACCTTGCGGCAGAGGGTCACGAAGTCGCCCGTCGGAGCCATGAGGAAGATCTGGAGGTTCTTGTTCGCGTTGAGTTCCTGGTATTTCGCGATGAGTACGGGGACGTCCTTGTAGTTCGGATAGCCGGCCTGGATGTCCCGGAGATAGGCGAGCGAGCGGCCGATTTCCTGTTGCTTGAGGTACGCCATCGCGAGGCGGTACTTGAGCTCCACCCCGGTCTCCATCTTCAGGTTCTCGTGCTTGAGCCCGATCTCGAAGTCCATGATCGCCTTTGCGAACTGGTGTTGGTTCAAGTGGATGGTGCCGGCGAATAGCGAGGCGTTCGGACCGAGGACGGGGTCGGGCCTGAGGTGGGTGAATATCTTGATCGCCTGTTCGGTCTGGTTGAGTTCGTAGTAGCATTCGGCGATGGCGTAAAGCGAATCCTTGTCTTCAGGCTCCAGATCGATGGCCTTCCGGAGCAGCGCGAGCGATTCGCGGAAATTCTGTACCCGGAAATGGGCATGTCCGAGAAAACGGAGGGTGGGAGCGTGCTCGGGATCCTGCGTGCGCGCCTGCTGCAGGAGTTGGATGGCTTTTTCGTAGTTCTTTTTCAGAAATTCGAGGTAGCCGAGGTTATAATTCACTTCGAAGTTGGACTGATTGAGCGTCCTGGCGATCACCAAGCCCTTGTAGGCGTCTTCGAGGCGACCGAGCTTCATGGCCGCCATGCCGAAGCGCATATTGATCTCGAACTCGTCCAAGTCGGAGTTCGAGCCGCAGAGCTCTACGAGCACTTCGTAGGTCTTAAGCGCCTTGTCCCAGGCCTCGTCGCTGTAGTAGATGTCGCCCAGGCTACTCAGGGCGTCCGGATCTTTGGGATTCTGGGCGAGCCTGCGATTCGCTTCCTTGAGGAGCGTATCCCGCCCTTTGGCTCGGCCTTTCTTTTTCCGTTCGGGACGGTCTCCCCGCTTGCCCGACAGCATCGAAAGGATGATAAGGACGGCGGCGAGTATGATGATGACTATGAGAATGGGGACGATGCCGACCATATAGTGCCATTATCGGTAGGGTATCGTGCAGTGTCAAGGAAGACCGGCTTCGGCGCCGGTCGGCGGACGCGAGCGACGTTGACAAAGGTAGGATGCGCGTCTAAAGTTGATAAAAAGGAAGGTGTCGGCCAATGGCTTCCAGCATCGGCATTAAGATCGCGAACGGCGAATTCTATCCGGTCATCGAAGAAGGATCGACCGTCAAGAAGCGTCTTGTTCTCACCACCGTCCACGACGGGCAGCGGAGCGTACAGATCGACCTGTATAAAAGCGCCGCCCGCTCGATGGCCGACGCCGAGTACATCGGCAGCCTGGTCGTGGAACAGATCGCCCCGAAGCCGAAGGGCGAGCCTTCCATAGAGCTGGTGATCGGTTCTGACGGTACCGACGAACTCAACGCGGAGGCGTCGGATCTGGACGCTTCCGAGGACGGCGAACGCCAGCACCTCTCGGTGTCCATGCAGGCGTTGGAACAGGACCGGACATACGAGGTCCCGGATTTCGAACTGGAGCCGGAAACCGTAGCGCCCCGCGGTCTCTACGAGGCCAACGAAAAAGAGCCTCCGGTCGCCGAGCGGCGCGCCTTCCCGGTGGTGCCAGTCGCTGCCGCCGTCGTCGCGGCTTTGCTCATCATCCTCGGTCTGCTTTGGTTCGTCTTCGGGCGCGGAAGCGCGGACGATGGAGCCGTGGCGACCTCTCCGGCGGCGACCGCTCCCGCCGAACCCGCTCCCGTCGAACCCGCCCCCGCGGCGAGCCCGGCACCGGAAGCGGCGGCTGCGGTAGAGCAGCCGGCCCCGGCTCCCGAGCCGGCCCCGGAACCGGAGGTCGTCGCTGAGCCGGTGAGCGAACCGGCTCCGGCACCCGCGGTCAGCCGCAAGCGACCGCCCGCGCCGGTAAAATCGTATAAAGTGCCGCGGACGATCCCCAAAGAGGGCGTTCGCTACAAGATCACGTGGGGCGATACCCTGTGGGACATTTCGGAGGCTTTCTATCGCAATCCTTGGCTCTATCCGCGCATCGCGCGTTTCAACAAGATACGCAACCCCGACCTCATCATCTCGGGTACCTATATCCGGATTCCCCCGAAGAAATAGTCCCCGCATTCCAATCGCATTAGCCTTCCTCGCCATCGTCGGCCTCGCATCCTGCGGGGCCGGCGCGGTGTTGGGCCTGGATCGAGAAGATGCGGCGCGACGGCTCGCCGCGGGTGATATCGGCTTCATCTTGGAAGGCGATGCGGCGCGGATGTCGGAGGTCGCGAGGATCGATCCGTCGGCCCCCTACTTCGCCGCCCTCCTCGCGGATCGGGCCGGAGACGGAGCGCGCGCCGAGGCCCTGTATTCGGTCGCCCTCAAGGCGGAATCCTCCGCCGTGCGCCGGGAATCGGCCAAGGCCCTCGTGGCTCGGTATCTCGCTCCGGGCGACGCGGAATCTTCGGAGGATCGGCGACGCAAGGCCGTAGACATCGCGCGCGCCCTTTTCCGGGAGCGTCAGGATGACGCTTCGGCGCGTACCCTCCTCGGCGAGGCCCTCGCGGCCGCGGGCGAGGACGCCGAGCTCAAGGCCCTGTATGGGGAGAACGGAGCGTTAGCGCAGACCGCTCGGGACTTTTCTTTCGCTCTGATCGCCGCCGTCCGTACCTCCGATCCGAACGGCCGCGATCGCTCGCTCGTGTATTTCCTGGATACTCCCGTCTCCTCCGAGCACCGCAGAACCTATCGGGAGCTCAAGGCCGTAGACCGGCTCATCCTTTCCGAACGGGACGATCAGGCGGCGTTGGGCCGTCTCTTCGTGTACGACCGCTCGTATCGCGACGCATTGTATTTCTTCCGCCGCGTGCTCGCCGGCGGGAAATCTTACTTCTATCTGCGCGGCGAACTGCTCGCGGATCTCGGCAAGGCATTCCTATACGGCGGCGCGGCGGAAGAGGGAGCCGGTTTCTTCTTGGATTGGGAGGAGTCCCTCAGGACGGGCGCCGATCCCGCCGGCGCTTCCGCGTTGAGCGTCGGCGAAACGAACGCCGTCCGCTTCCGCCTGCTCTTCTACGCCGCGCGGATGCGCAAGCAGGTCGGAGACTCGGCCGGCGCCGATCTCCTATTCACCGCAGCCCTGCCGCTGTCGCCGGACGCGGTCCAACGAGATGCCTGCGTCTGGTACCTTTTGGATAACGCGGTTTCCCTATCGCCCGCCTCGGCCGTGCCGCTCTTGCGCCGCTATGCGCCCAGTTTGGGCTCGAGCTCGAATTTCACCGATTTCCTGGACCGGCTTTGCAGCCGGCTCGTCGCGGAGCGGGACTGGCCCTCTCTGCTGGAGGCTTTCCGGACGGTTCGAACGGTGGCCGATTCCGCTACCATCGCCCGTTATGCGTACGTGATAGGCAGGGCCGTCTCCCTCGGGTATATCGGCGCCGGCCGTCCGATGGAGCTGTTGGACAAGTCGCCTGCGATCACCGGGAGTAAGGGCGCGATGCCCGCGGCGTTCGAGCCCGCGGAAATCGCGCGGCGGTTTTTCCGTATCGCCTTCGAGTCGGATTCGGCCTCGTTCTATTATCGATGTTTGGCCGCCTCGCACCTCGGAGAGAACGTCGACCCCATTCCCGCCGAAGAGCGGATGAACGACTTCGACCGTTTCGCCGCGGCCCGCGCGGGTGCTTCGCTCTCCCCATCGGGGAGCGCGGAGGGGGGGCGCGCCTTCGCGGTTGGAGCGGCCGCCGGGGAGCCGACCGTGGAGGATGAGCTCGCCTTCCTCTTGGACTTCTTCGCGTTCGGCTGCGCCGACCTGGCCATGCCATATGCCCAGGAAGCCTCTCCGCGCCTCGATCCTCCGGCTATTTCGGCCTTGTCGGAAGCGTTCGCGGCCGCGGGGCGATGGGGCGATTCGCTCAGGTTCATTTCTCAACTCCAGAAGCGCTCCGCCTATCGGCTGGACCGCCGCGACATGCAACTCCTGTATCCCCACGCATTCGCGGCGGAGATCGGCGCGGCGGCGAGCCTTTGGGGGGTCAGCGAGCCCATCCTCTTCGGCCTGGTGCGGACCGAGAGCGCCTTCATCCCCGACGTGGTCTCGCGCGCGGGGGCCGTCGGGCTCGCCCAGCTCATGCCGGCGACGGCCGCCGACGTGGCGTCCCGTATCGGCAAAAAGGCGGCGATCCGTCTGACCGAGGAGGGACCGGATTTACGCGACCCCGCGACGAACACCGTCCTCGGCGCGTGGTACCTCGCCGACCAAACGAGGCGCGCGGGTAGTCCGCTCATGGCCCTCCTCGGTTACAACGGCGGACCGTCCCGCGTACGGCGTTGGCGCGTCGACCTGAAGGACCTGCCGGAAGACCTCTTCCTAGAAACCATCCCGGTGGCGGAGACCCAAAACTACGGAAGGAAGGTCCTTGCGGCTTCAGCCGTATACGGATATCTTTACTACGGAATGACCTTGGAGCGGGTCGTCGCCGATATATTCCCAAAATGATGAGGGGTAGAATGGAACGCCGCGCGGCTTTTGCATTCGCGCCCCGGCGCCGATAATCGTTACGGAGGTCCAATAGTCCGTGCCTCAAACATCGTCCCCGCTCGAGAACGAGCCTAAGTCCGTCTTTCCGGGCCTTACGACCGCCGGCGCCGTCATCCTGGCGTCCGCGGCGGCCGTGCTGACCCTCTCCATAATCGCGGCATCGCTTGACCGCATTCCCCTCCTCGCCGCTCCCGGGGCTTTCTTTTTTGAAGCCTACGGGTATCTCGCCTTCCTCGTGCCCGCCTACCTCTTGATCGCGGCCCTCATCCTCGCGGATCGCGCGTATCGACCCGACCGCATCTTCGCCCTCAGTTGCACCGTCGTGCCGTTCCTGACGCTCGCGGCGGGGGTCGCTCTCCTGCGCGATCCGGCCGATACCTTTGGCCGGTTCCCGCTCTTGGAGAGCATGGGGATCCGCGGCATCACCTCCATAATCGCCGCGGCTACCGCACTGGAGTGCCTCGGCATCGTCTCCCTCACCGCGGCCCTGTTCCCCGCCGCTCGGCGGTCCTCGCCGAGGCCGGACCCGGAGCTCGGCCGCGCTAAGATCGATCCCTCGACGAGCGAGCGCTCTTGGAGCGAGCGCTCTTCGAGTGAACGCGTTTCGAGGGGAGCCTACGCACCCCTCGTACGATTCCTGCCGCCTCCAAAGGAGAACGAGAGCGGAATCTCGGAAAACCAAACTTCGCCGAGCCTTACCGAGGAAGGCCGGGACGACGCGCGCGCGGACGCGCGGCCTTTCTCCCTGGATCTTCCGGAACTCAAGCCGCTCTCCAGCTTGGCCGCGGAACGGGAGCTCTCCGGCGTATCCCCGGGCGTTCAAGCGCTCGAGGCCGAAGGCGTGTTCCTTACTCCCATGGGGCCGCTCCGCGTCGAGGAGCGCGTAAGCGCCGATGAGCGCCTCCAGGGAGAAGACGAGGCACCGCCCGTGGATCTTTCCTCCCTCCTCTCCCGCGGATCCGAAGGCAGCGCGCCGGAGGAGATCATCGATCCGATGACCTTTTTCGACGACGCTGCCGAACCGGGTAGCTCTTTCCAAGGAATCGATAGCGCGCGGCTCGATGAGGCGGAGCTTGCGGCGGAAGCCGAACGCGCGGAGGACAAGGAGGCGGCTCCGGGCGCGGACGGGAGTCCGGACGGACCGGAGGATGCGGAGACGGCCTCGCTCCCGCCGGACGACGACTTGAGCCGCGCCCTTTCGGAAGCCGAGGCGGACGCTGAAGCCAAGTCCCGGGCTGCGGAGGAAGCGGCGACGGCAAAGGCCGCCGAGGCGGACCACCGCGCGCGGGAACTGCGCAAGCGGCGGAACGAACCCTACGGCGTGCC
>JAEWSV010000306.1 GCA_023398155.1 Spirochaetota bacterium | reverse complement strand
GAGTCCTTGGCCAGGATATCCTGGCAGGCGCCTTCGGCCACGACGATGACCGCGTGGCCCCGTTTCCCGATGCGCCTGGTCAGGTGGGCTAGGAGGCCGTTCGGCCCCTCCACGTCGAAGGGGACCTCGGGTATGAGGACGAAGTTGACCTCGTGGCTCGCCAGGGCGGTGTGGGCGGCGATGAAGCCCGACTCCCTTCCCATCAGCTTAACGAGGCCGATGCCGTTGATCTGGGAGTGGGCCTCCATATGGGCAGCCGTCACGGTCTCAACGGCCTTGTGCACCGCCGTATCGAATCCGAAGGATTTCTGGATGAACGAGAAATCGTTGTCCACCGTTTTGGGTATGCCGATGACCGCGATCTTGAGCTTCCGCTTCTCGATCTCGTTCGCGATATCGAGCGATCCCTTCTGAGTACCGTCGCCGCCGATGGAAAAGAGCATATTGAGGTTGAGCCGCTCCATCGCGTCCACGATCTCGGATACCTGCTTACCGCCGCCGCGCGCGGTCCCCAGGATAGTACCGCCGATCTTGTGGATGTCGTCCACGATGTCGGGGTCCAGCGCCTTCACGTCGAATTTATACTCGCTCAGGAAACCCTTGTAACCGTACCGGATACCGGAGATGCGGCGGACCCCGTAGCGGTACCAGAGGCAGCGCACCAGGGCGCGGATCACGTCGTTGAGGCCGGGACAGAGTCCGCCGCAGGTCACGATACCCGCGTGCACGTGTTGGGGATTGAAGAAGATCTTTTCGCGCGGGCCGGCTTTCTCGAAGATATCGGCGCGGGTGAGCGGTCCCTGCGCGCCGAGTTGGGCTTCCACCCCGTATCGGACGAATTCATCGTCCCCCACGTAGTTCACGATGAAATCGCCCGCGACCTTGGAAAGGCTGATCGGGGACTCCACGCTCGGCTGCCCTAAGTTCTCCACGGTGAAATCGATAGCTTCGGCCATGGCGATGGTCTCCTTACGACTGGACGAAGTATAGACCGTCCGGCGCCGGCCTTTCAACGGAGGGGGCGTTTATCGTATACTGGCGCACATGGAACGCGATGCGGTTGGGGAACGGTTCGAGCTGCTGGAGACGAAGCTAGCGTACCTTGAGGATTTCGTCGCGCGTCTGCAAGCCGAAGTAGTTGACCGCAACGCCGTCGTGGATAGGCTCGCCGCGGAGCACGCGGCGGTCAAGGAAAAGATGCTCCAGATAGCCTCAGAGCTGGAGGAGATTCCGAACCGGAGACCGCCCCACTATTGATCCGCAGGCGGTTATGGTTCGCTGTGGCCGACGCCCGGCCTTTTTGGTACCTTCGCTATTGCATAGAGAGGAGAATCACATGCTCGAAGAGAAAGTCCGTGCCGCGCTGGATCAGGTGCGCCCTTCCCTCCAGGCCGACGGCGGCGACGTGGAATACGTATCCGTAAGCGAAGACGGTGTCGTATCGGTGAAGCTCACCGGCGCGTGCGGCGGTTGCCCCATGGCCGAGATGACCCTTAAGATGGGCATCGAGAAGTTCCTGAAGAAGGAAGTCCCCGAGGTCAAGGAAGTCGTCGGCGTCTAGCGCCCCCGCATGATACGCATCGATCGAGAAGCCTTCCTACCCGTATCGCTCCGCGACATGGAAGAGCGCGGCTGGGACGAATGCGATTTCGTGTTCGTATCCGGCGACGCCTACGTGGACCACCCCTCCTTCGCGGCGGCGGTGGTCGGTCGCGTCCTTGAAGCGGAGGGCTACCGCGTCGGCATCATAGCCCAACCCTCGCCGGACGATCCTGAGGCGTACCGCGCGCTCGGCAGGCCCCGCCTCGCGTTCCTCGTGGGCGCGGGCAACGTGGATTCGATGGTCGCCCACTATACGGCCGCAAAGAAACCCCGTTCAGAAGACGCCTACTCACCCGGAGGCAGGGCGGGATACCGCCCCGATCGCGCCACGCTCCGATACGTCGCCGGCCTCCGCTCGGCCTACAAAGGCGTTCCCGTCATCATCGGCGGAGTGGAGGCGAGCCTCAGGCGGCTCTCGCACTACGATTACTGGTCGGACACCGTCCGCCGTTCCATCCTGCTGGATTCCAAGGCCGACATCCTCGTCTACGGCATGGGCGAGAGCCCCATCAGGGAGCTCGCGCGCCGGCTCGCGGCGGGAGCGACGATCGATTCCATCCGGGACGTGCGCGGAACCTGCGTCCGCGCCCACGGGGGAAGCGGTCTCCCGGACGGGACCTATCTCCGTCTCCCGGATTACGACGCGGTGAAGGGGTCGGACCCCGCCTCCCTCCGCGCTTACGCCGAACACTTCATGCTCCAGAAACGCAACGCCGAAGCGCTCGGCGCCGTCGCGCTCGCCGAACGCGTGGACGACCGCTGGGTTGTCCAGAATCCGCCCGCGCCGCCACTTTCGAGCACGGACCTGGATAGGGTCTACGAGCTCCCCTATACACGCCAAGCTCACCCCATGTATGAGGAGGAGGGCGGCGTTCCGGCGCTCAAGGAAGTCCAGTTCTCCCTGGTATCCAGTCGAGGTTGTTTCGGGGGTTGCTCCTTCTGCGCCATCACCTTCCATCAAGGCCGCGCGGTCCGTGGGAGGACGCGCGCTTCCCTGGTGCGCGAGGCGAAGGTCCTTACGCGTATGAGCGGCTTCAAAGGCTACATCCACGATGTCGGCGGTCCGACCGCCAATTTCCGAGGACCGGCCTGTCAGATCCAGGAGAAGGGCGGAGCCTGCGGTAACCGAGAATGCCTCCACCCGGAGCCGTGCCCGCGGCTCAAGCCGGACCATCAAGAATACCTCGACACCCTCAAGGCCGTCCGGCAAGTAACCGGCGTCAAGAAGGTCTTCGTCCGATCCGGAGTCCGCTTCGACTATCTCTTATTGGACAAGGGCGGCTCCCAGCGTTTCTTGGACGAACTCTGCGAATTCCACGTCAGCGGCCAGCTCAAGGTCGCCCCCGAGCACGTGAGCGAGCGCGTCCTGGACGCGATGGGGAAAAGCGGTAACGCAGTCTACGAGGAATTCCGCCGCCGCTACGCCGAGACGAACCGACGCCTCGGCCTCAAGCAATTCCTCGTCCCTTATTTCATCTCGAGCCATCCCGGCTCCACCCTGGACGACGCCATCGAACTCGCCGAGCACCTGAAGAGTACGGGTTTCGTGCCGGACCAAGCCCAGGATTTCTATCCCACTCCCGGCACCCTGTCCACGGCGATGTACCGGACCGGCCTGGATCCGCGAACTATGGAGAGCATCCACGTCGCCCGCGGGGATCATGAGAAGCGCTTGCAGCGCGCCCTCCTGCAGTTCAACAAACGGGAGAATCACGCCCTCGTGGCGGAAGCCCTGCGGGAAGCGGGCCGCGAGGATCTCATCGGGAACGGGGGTCTCGTTCCTCGTCGTCCTTGAGCACCCTCAATCCTTCTTGTCCAGCAATTTATTGACGAACTTCACTTCCTGTTCCAATTGATTGATCCGTTCGTCCTTCTCGCCCGCCATCGCGTCCAAGGCCTGGAGCCGCCGCTCCAGTTCCGCGACCCTGCGCGCCAGGTCGGGATCGCCCCCTTTCGCCTTCTTGCCCAGATAATCGAAATAGGTGCTGACGACCGTGGCCACGACCACGCCCGCGACGATGATGAGAGTAATGCCCATATGCCGCTCCCCCCTAATACCGCGCGCCGTCCTGTCCGGCCGCGTCTCCTTTCCGGTACCAATATCCGTACAACCGCCCAAAACCGAGCGCCTCGTACAGGCTCCGGGCCGGTAAATTATTGTCCATCACTTGGAGGTATCCCGTCGCCGCTCCCTTGGCCTTCGCCGCGTGGAGCACGGTTTCCAGGATCTTCCTTCCGTTTCCGCGTCCCCGGTAGTCTTGCTTCACGAATATGTCGAAGAGT
>JAEWSV010000260.1 GCA_023398155.1 Spirochaetota bacterium | reverse complement strand
GCACGAGGTCGCCCGGCGCCACGAGGCCCGCGACGACGCGGGATAATTCTTCGAAATCGTCGGTCCTTATGACGCGCTTTTCAGCGGCGCCCGCGGTTTCTCCGAAGGCGGCGCGCGTCTCCTCCGTCTCGATTCCGAAAAGGACCACCGAGTCCGCGCGGGAAGCTGCGAGGGCCGCGCCGATTCGCCGGTGCTCCGCCGCCGAACTAGCTCCGAGTTCCAACATCGAACCGACGACGTATACTCGCCGACCGCTCCACTCAACCGAATCGCAGAAGGCGATGGCGGCCTCGGTGGCTTCCGGATTGGCGTTATAGCAATCCCGCACCACCGTCACCTCGCCGCGGAGGACTTCGCCGCGCCCGAAAAGCGGCCGGGCCGCCTCGATGCCGCTCCGGATGCCGTCGGCGGAGACGCCCGCGGCTTCCGCGATGGCCGCCGCCGCGAGGGCGTTCGCTAAGTTGTGGGCGCCGGGTAGCGCGAGGCGCGCGGTCTTGCCGGCCCAGGTAATTTCCGTGCCGTCCAAGCCGAGGCTCCGCGAGCCGCCGAAGGCCGCCATGGTGGCGGGGCCGAAACGGCGTACGGTCCCCTTGAGGCCGGCGACCAGGAAATCCGCGTATTCATCGTCCTCGCCGACCAGGGCGATTTCTTTACCGGAAAATTTCGAAAATATCGCTCTTTTTTCCTCGGCTATCGCGTCCCGGCTGCCGAGAATCCCGATATGGGCGGTCCCGACGTTCGTGACGAGCGCGATATGAGGACGCAGGACCGCGGCGAGCTCACCGATCTCTCCGCGGCGGTTCATACCCATCTCGAAGAGGCCGACCTCATGGATGTCCCTCACCGAGAAGGCGGAGAGCGGCAGTCCCGTCTCGGAATTGAGATTCCCGAGATTCATGACGACCCGTTTTTCAGTCGCGATCATCGCGGCGGCCAGTTCCTTCGTGGTGGTCTTGCCTGAAGAACCGGTCACGCCGATTTTCAGGAGACCGGAGAACCGGCCGAGATAGGCGGCGGCCGCGTCCTGGAGCCCTTTAAGCGTGTCTTGAGCCACCACCAAGGCGGCGCCGGCCTTCTCGGCGGCCGAACGGAGCGCCGCTCCATCCTTCTCCATGCGGGAAGCCGCGGCGAGAGCGACCTTGGCTCCCGCGGAGAAGGCCTGGCCGACGTAGTCGTGACCGTCGCGTTCGCTGCCGATCAAGGCGACGAAGAGGGCCCTTTCCGAGACCGTCCGGCTATCGATCGTAACCGAAGAGAAGCCGATGGTCCGGGGATCGGCGGCCGCTACGACGGTTCCGCCGACGGCTTCCGCCAGTTCCGCGGCCGTCATGAGGAGAGGATCAGCCATCGACTCCCCTCCTCCGCTCAATGCCGATCTGCAGGATGGCTTCCGGTTCCACCTTGCGCAGCTTCAATTCGTTCCTCGCGATAGCCTCGATCCGTTGGGAAGACCCGAGGACCGCGATTCCGGCTATGAGGCGCTTATTGCTCTCCAGCCATTCCCGCTGTTGTTCCTCCAAGGCCTGTAACTCCGCGTCTACGCGGGCGTAGCGAGCCGTTTGCCAAGAGTCCAGGCCCAGGATGAGCGGTATCGTCAACGCGATCGCGTACAGCAGTATTCTCCGTTTCATCGAGGTCCGTCCTCGTCCAGCAATTTTTCCGCGACCCTGAGTTTCGCGCTTCGGGAAGGAGGGTTCGCGCGGAGCTCCGCATCGGTCGCTCCCACGGGCTTTTTCGTCAAAAGTTTGACGGTTCGACGTCCCCCACACGTACATATCGGCGCTTCGGGAGGACAGGTGCAGTCCTTGTTCTTCTCCCTGAAGAAGTTTTTGACGATACGGTCTTCCAGCGAATGGAAGGTGATGACGCCCATCCTCCCTCCGACCTCCAAGGCGCGGAGCGCGGCTTCGAGGAGTTCCTCGAGCCGGTCGAGTTCGCCGTTGACGGCTATCCTCAAGGCCTGGAAAGTCCGCGTCGCCGCGTGGATAGGCCCTCTCCGGTACTGGGCGGGCACCGCGCCTTCCACGATGGAGGCGAGGGCGGCGGTCGTCCGTATCCGGGATCGTCCGCGGGCTTCCACGATCGCCCGGGCGATTCGGCGGGAGAAACGCTCATCCGCGTTCCGATAGATCAAGTCCGCGAGATCCGTTTCTTTCATGGACGCGATGATGTCGGCCGCGCTCAGGGGGGCGGTCGGATCGATCCGCATATCCAGCTCTTCGTCCACGCGGAAACTGAAACCGCGGCCGCTCTTTTCATAATGGAAGAGACTTATGCCCAAGTCGATGAGGATCGTATCGGGTCGCTTGATTTCGGCCGGAAGGTCCGCGAAGAAGTCGTGGGACCATCCGTTGTAGAAGTGTATTCGCTCGCCGAAGGAGGCCAGGCGCTCCCGCGCGATCTTTTGTATATCCGGATCCGCGTCCACGCCGATGATCTTGAGGGACGGGAAACGCGAAAGGAAGGCTTCGCTGTGGCCGCCCTCTCCGAGGGTAGCGTCCACCATGAGTTCGCCCGGGCCGCGGGGAGCGAGGTAGGCGATGGCCTCTTCAAGGAGGACGGGAGTATGGATGATTTCCATGGCGGCCTCCCCTACAACAACACCGAGCCGAGTTCTTCGGCCGCGGCGCGGAATTCGGCTTCATTCTCCTCCCAGTACGCCTTGTACTGGTCGGAATCCCAAATTTCTACGTATTTGTCGATGCCGAGGATGACGCATTCCTTCGTCAGCGCGGCGAATTCCCGAAGGCTCTGGGGCACGGCGATACGGCCGGCCTTGTCCACTTCCACTTCCTGCGCGGGAGCGATGATGCGGCGTTGGACCAACCGAGCGCGAGCCTGGAAGGGCGAGGTGGTTTCCATGAGTTTCCTGGAAAGCGTCTTCCACTGTTCCGGAGGGAAAAGCCAGAGGCAGCGATCGACGCCTTGGGTGAGCACGAGGATGTTGCCCGGAAGCTCCGTCCGAAGCCGGGCGGGAAGACTCACCCGCCCCTTGTCATCCAATGTGTTCCTGAACTCACCCGTTAACAACTCCATTCCACTTTTTCCTATTTTCTCCCACTTTCTCCCACTCATTACCATTATTTACACGGAAATTTGTCACGTCAATCAACGAAACGGGGGTAAATCATTTTTTGTACAGGTTTTATGTCGATAGCACTACATGCTCGTTAAGTAGATGGAAAACCGGTTGTGAGGGACTGACGAGATGCGATATTCTGGAGATATGAGGCTAGACGAACACTTCATCGTGTTCCCTGAAGGGGACGTCCAGGAAATTCCGGGAAGGCTTCGTTTCGACGAACTCGTCGATATCAACGGCCGGCCGCTCATTTTCCCTTTGGCCACGAGCCGGATGATCGCGTTCCGGGTGGTCAAGATCATCGTGAAGGAGGAACGGGGCGGCAGCGCGACCTACCACCACCTGGAACTCGCCGGAGCGGAAGAACTCGAGCGCTATGCGCGAAAGTAACCGCATCGGGACGGAAAAAGAGAGCGCCCTGCACGAGGCGCTCAAACGAAACTATGCGGGAGCGGACGGCGTTCTGGAAGCCGTGGTAGGACGGTACGTGTGCGACGCTGTCCGCGCGGACGGCGTCATCGTGGAGGTTCAGACCGGAAGCTTCGGCCCGCTCCGGGCGAAAGTCGAGGCGCTCGCCGCGTCGGGCCCCGTCCGCATCATCCATCCGATTCCGGCCGAGCGCCACATAGAATTGCGCGATGCTGCGGGCTCCCTCATCCGAAGGCGACGGAGCCCGAAAAAGGGAAGCCCCTGGGATCTCTTCGAGTCCCTCGTCTACGCGCCGCTCTTGCCGCTCGTACGCGGCGTCACGATAGAGCTCGCAATGACCGAAGAGACCGAGCGCAGGGTGGATGACGGACGCGGGTCCTGGAGGCGGAAAGGCATCAGCATCTCAGGCCGGGAACTCCTCCGGATCAAGGAGACCCATGTCCTCGGTTCCCCCGCCGACTATCGCCGCTTCGCGCCCTTCGGCTCGGAGGATACCTTCGGCACGGCCGAGCTAGCCGCGGCTGCGGGTATTTCGGCAGCCTTGGCCAGGAAAGCCCTCTATGTCCTGCTGAGGATCGGCGTGGTGGACGAGATCGAGAAGAAAGGAAACGCCAAGCGGTATCGCCTTGCGACGATTAAATACGCGCGGGGATCGAAACGGTGACTTCCGTTCCCGCGCCGATTTCGGATTTGACGCGTATTTCGCCTTCGTGCGCCTCGACGATGTTCTTGACGATGAGCATGCCGAGCCCCGTTCCGCCTTTCCCTGAATTTGAATAGAAGGGCTCGAAAATCCGCTCCAGGACCTCGTTCGTCATGCCCTCGCCGGTATCGGTCACCGTAAAGACGACCCGGTCGCCTTTCCGAACGGCCCGTACCGAAAGCGTTCCGCCGTTGGGCATGGCTTTCCGGGAATTTTCCGAGAGGTTCACGAGTACGCGGGAGAACCGCTCCTCGTCCAACACGAAGGGTTCCGGAGCCTGGTTGACGAGCTCCAACTCGATGTTCGCCCGTTGCAGGCGGTCGCCGAGTCCCTCCGCGAGGCGCGAGAATACCGCGTCCACGGTCGCGACGCCGAGGGAAAGCCGGATCTCGCCCCGTGTATAGTCCAGGAATTCCTGCGCGAGGCGCTCCATACGTGCGATCTCGGCCCGCATCCGTTTGAGGTCTCCCGCCACCGCTTGCGCGTCGCCCGAGTGCAGGGCCGCGAGATCGGCGATAGCCTTCATGACCGCGATAGGATTGCGGATATCATGCAGTATGAGCGACGAGAATTTCCCTATGGTCGAGAGGCGCTCGCTCCGTAAGAGTTCGTCCTGAGCGGCCTTGAGTTCGGCATAGGCGGCTTCAAGCTTGGCGTTCCGCTCGCGCAGATCCTCCACGAACGTTTCGTTCGATGAGCGCACCATGAGGGAAATGGACATCATGACGGACAGGGCGATGGACGCGTTAGACCTGATGAGGCGTTGGAAATCTTCGCGCAGCAAGAAGAGCGCCCTGGTGCTTTCGCGCGCGACCAGGGTCGCGCTGCGGGGGAGATCGTCGATCAGGGCCATCTCGCCGAAAAAGTGCCCCGCCCCATGCGTCGCGAGGAGGCTCCGCCGATCATCCTGATAAGATTTCCACACCTCGACCTTGCCGTCCATCAAGATGTAGAACTTGTCGGCGACCGCGCCCTCCACGAAGATGACCTCGCCGGCGGAAAAGCTCTCCTCTCCGCAAAGACGCGCAAGCTCTTCGATCTCTTCCTCAGCCAGGTCCTTAAAAAAATACACGCGCTTCAGGAACGCGTTGTACCCGGCCGCGTAATCCGCGCCATCCTCAGACATCGGGACCCCCAAGACGACGACGGCCGCCCGAAGGCGGCCGCGGTCAACAGTATCGTTATTTTTACCAGGAATCGACCATATCGTCCGGGTCGCGGCTATCCTCTACGAAGAGGTCCGTCACCGCCCGAAGATCGTCAAGATAGATATA
>JAEWSV010000223.1 GCA_023398155.1 Spirochaetota bacterium | reverse complement strand
TCGGCTTCGCCCGCGCTCTCCAACTCGCCTGAGGCGCGGAGGGCGCGGACGAGGGGAAGCGCGAGGTTCCCCTCGATGCCCCCGTCGTAGACCGCGCCCGCCTCCCCGGCCGCCTCCAGGCCCGCGGCCAGGCCGTAGCCTCCCGCGACGAGGAGTTGATCCGCGACGTACTCGTTCCAATCCTGCGCGAGGCGGAATTCGAAGCCGCTCGCCGCGGTCGCGGCTTCCAAGGCATCCGCGATCCGCTTGAGCGGCTCCCGGTCCAGGACGAGAGGAACGCCGCGCAGGGGAGTGAAGGGCATGCGCACGAGGTAGCCGGCGGAGAAAACCGCGCGAAGGAGCGGATTCCGTTCTTGGGCCAATGCACGCAGCTCCTCGCAGAAGCGGCCGAATTCGGCGATATCCGCTTCCGTCTCGATGCCGGCGATGATGTAGAAGAGCTTGAGCTCCCTGATCTTCTCGCGGAGGAGCTTATCGAACAGCTGCCGCAGTTCGTCGTCGCGGAGGTCCTTGGCGTAGTAGGAACGCATCCGCGCGGAGATACCTTCCACCCCTACGGTGAAGCTCCGCTTTTCCGCCGCGAGCTCCACGGCGATCATCCCCGGCGTCCGCGCGAGGATGTCCGCCCGTTGGCTCATCATGTTCACCTTGTCGAAGATTCGGTTGAGCTCGTAGATGAGCTGCAACGCGTCCTCGTGGGCGTTGAAGTTGAAGGAGTACATTTCGAGGGTGGACGCCCCCGTGTCGCGCGCGAGGTTCCGGGCGGCTTCAAGGGCCCGGCCGAGCGGGAGCTCCCGGTACGGCTTGCGCTCCCAACCTTCGAAACAGAAAGTGCAGAACGAGGGGCACCCCCAGGATATCTGGAGCCGCGCGGTGGAGGCCTCGTCCGAGTTGAGGATCGGATACGCTTCCAGGAGGAGGGGACCCTCGTCCGGCCGGCCTCCTACTTGATCCCCTGCGTCAGCGTTCCGGGGAAGGACTCGACAGCGGCCGGGCCGAACACGGCGGAATGTTCCGTCGGACCGCGGCGAGTCGGGGGGGCCGAAGCCCGCGGCCCAGACCGCGCCGCTCGCCCGTTCCAGGGCGAGGGCCCGATCGGCGGTCGGCCGACCGGCCGTAGCGGCGAGGCTCCGTACCACCGCGTCGCCGCCGTCCTCTCCTTCCCCGAAGTAGACGGCGTCGATGAAGGCGTCCCCGTCGGGAAAGATCGCGCCTTGGGCCGCGAGAGTCGAGGATCCGCCGAGCACGAAGGGGGGCCAGGGTAGACCGGACGGGGAAGGAGCCGCACGGCGAGACGAGACCCGGACGGGGATTCCGGAGCGGAGGAAAAGCGACGGGAGATTCGCGAGCTCCAGGGCGTAGGAACAGGAGATGAGGACGGCGTCGAACTCGTCGGCCGTGCGGCGGGAGACCGCGCCGGAAAGCCAGGGAAGGGAAGAGGCGTCCAACGCGGAGCGGTCCGGCCGCGAAGGGAAGAACGCGAAATCGATATACGCGCCGGGGCCGAGCGTCGACCGGATGAGCCGGTGGAGGAAGAGATGGGGCGTGGAACGGTCCACGTCCCGCCACGGGGAAAGCCGCGCCACGAGGAAACGCGCGGAAGCGGCTTCCCATGGAGGATTATCCAAGAAGGTCGCCTGGCAGCGGGCGTAAAGGCTCCCCGCCTTGAGCCGTTCGCCGACGGAGGCGAAGATAGGCGAAAGGTCAGCCACGATCCGGCGCGCGTCGAGGCCGAGCGCTCCGCGCGCTTTTTTCGGCGCGCGGCGGCCGGTAATCGACGAGGGTTTCCACGCTATCCTGGGCCTCCTCTCCTTCCGAAGGATCGATCGGCTCAGGTACGCGAATTTCTCCGCGGTAGAGCATCTTGGGATAGACGACGATGCCGAGCTTCTTTTCGAGCGCGGCGAGGTGCGGCAATTCGATCTCGTCGCCGATGGTGGCCATGATGCCTTTACGCCCGGCCCGCGCGGTGCGGCCCGCGCGGTGCGCGTAGGCTTCGCCGGTCGCGGGTACGTCCAACTCCACGACGTGGGTCACGTCGACGATGTCGAGTCCCCGGGCCGCGAGATCGCTCGTGACGAGGACCGCGGCGCGGCCGGAGCGGAAATCGTCCATGGCCTTTTTCCGCTCGACCTTATCCATATCGCCGTACAATCCGGCCGCGCCGACGCCGTGGTGCCGGAGCTGGGATACGACGTTGTCCACCTGGCCGCCGCGGTCGGTGAACACGAGGGCCTTCGTCGGTTTGGCCGCGGCGAGCAGGGACCGCAGCGCCGCGATTTTCCGACGGCCTTCGCTGTAAAAGGCCCAGTGCTCGATCATCGTCCTGAGCACCGCGGCGTCTTCCGCATCCTCGCTGAGCGCGTCCTCTGCCATGAAAGGTTTGATCCGGTCGCGGGCTTTCTTCGGCAGGGTGGCCGAACAGGCGACGGTGACGCGTTCGGCCTTGAGCCGGCCGACGAGCGCCGAGGTCGTTTCCAGGAGTTCGTCCGCGGTGAGGCGGTCGGCTTCATCCAACACGAGCCAGCGCACGGAGGAGAGCCTGAGTTTCCCCATGCGCTCCAGTTGCAGGACGCGTCCCGGCGTCCCGACGACCACGGAAGGCCGATCGCTCTTGAGCTTGTCGATCTGGCGGGTCATGTTCGCGTCCCCGGTGAGGAGCGCCGCTTTGACGCCGGTCAGCGCGGAGCCGAGGAAGTCGACCTCGGCCTTGATC
>JAEWSV010000117.1 GCA_023398155.1 Spirochaetota bacterium | reverse complement strand
GATGATGGACTTCACGAAAATATCCGCGCCTTTCTGGTTGAGGGTCGGTCGGTACTTTGCTTCGTTCTCGATGATCACGTCGAAGCGGGGGATGAACTGCGCGTCGTTCATCGCGATCTTGTAGGCCTGCTTGTAGTAGTCCTCGTAGGGCGCGTAGCCGTAGGACGCGGCCTGGATGTTCTTCTCTTCCGAGCCGAAGTCGTAGCCGTTCACGATGATGGAGTAGTCCGCCCACTGGAACTTCTTGTCGTCCGGAAGCTTGTCGAAGGGGATGCGGCCCATCGGGATGCCGTCCTTCTCCTCCAGGTACTGGACTCCCTTCTCGCCGTTCTGGAGCTGCTTGATGAGCTCCGGCTTGGAAGCCATCCAGTCCAGGTACTTGATCGCGTTCACGGCGTTTTTCTGGTTGAAGATGGGCACGACCAGGAAAAGCCCGTTCGGGTTGTACTTCATCTTGACGTGCTTGCCCTGGGCGTTCACGAAGGGATCGAAGGGGACGAAGAGGCCGCCCGGAACGTTCTTGGAGAGCTCGGCCTGCCACCCGGGGGATTGCCGGTACGGGTTGTCGTAGTTGTTGATGAAGGCGCCGACCTTGCCCTGCACGACGTCGCGCTCGTACTGCTTGCCGTCCCTGTCCAAGGCGAAATCGGGGGACATGAGACCCTCGTTGTACAGCTTGTTGAGGAAGCGCATGCCGTCCTTGTAGCCGGGGATGACCCATCGTTCGTAGTTGAGGCAGTAGCGGTCTTCCTCGGAGATGGGCCGCTTGAAGGACTCGAGGAGCATGTGGGCGTACCAATCGATGTTCTTCTCGTCCAGCCACATGGCGAAGGGGATGACCTTTCCGCCCGTGTTCCCCGGGTCCTTCTGCTTGAAGGCGACCATCGTCTTGTAGAACTCGTCGGTGGTCTTCGGCATCGGCATGCCGAGCTTGTCCAGCCAGTCCTTGCGGATGAAAGCCGCGAAGGCGGCGGTCATGACGCGCTTGGCCGGGACCGCCCATTGCTTGCCGCCCCACTGGCCGTACGCGAGGAGATCGGGACCCGCGTATTTCTTGATGTTGGGGCCGTACTTGTCCAGGAGCGGGCCGAGCTCGACGAGTCCGCCGTCCTTGATGTACTTCGTGATCACGTTCTCGGCGTACGTGAAGGAGATGTCGGGGGCTTCGCCCGAGGCCATGAGGATGTTGAGTTTATCTACCTCCTGGGTCCGGGGGACGGTCACGAACCGTACGTCCAGTTTGGCGTCCTTCTTCGCCTGAGCCTGTATAAGCTTCGTCTGGTAGTTGTCGTCCGCGGTGAAACCGGGCAGCGCCCGGTCGAACGCCTCCACGGACACCTTGTTCTGCGCCGTCGCGGCGCCTGTCCCTAGGATCGCGATCGCCAGCGCGATCGCTATCTTCCTCATCGCCATTCTCGACCTCCTCTTCGTCATTTGCGTATCCACGGCCGGCGCCGCGCTGCGGTCCGGTCCGTTCTAGCCCTTGATGCCTCCGATCATGACTCCCTTGATGAAGTACTTCTGTAACCAGGGGTAGACCATCAGGATGGGGACGGTCGCGAACATCACGCAGGCGGCCTTGATGCTTTCCGGCGGGATGATCGATGCCGCGATGCCTTCCTGCGAAAGGATGTCCAGCGAGGTGCTGTTCACGATGATCTGGTACAGCTTGAGCTGGATCGGGTAGAGGGCGCTCTTCGTGATGTAGAAGAGGGCGTCCATGAACCCGTTCCAACGGCCGACCGCGTACATAAGCCCTATAGTCGCGAGCACGGGGCCGGAGAGGGGCAACACTATCTTGAAGAGGATGGTCACGTCGTTGGCCCCTTCCAGGATGGCCGACTCCTCGTAGCTTTCCGGCAGTTCCGCGAAGAAGGTCTTGAGGATGATGAGATTGTACGCGCTCACGGCGCCGGGGAGCACGAGGCACCAGATCGTATTGAGGATCTTGAGATCCCGCACGAGCAGGTAGTCGGGGATGAGCCCGCCGGAGAAATACATGGTGATCACGATGAGGAAGAGGAAGAAATCCCTGCCGACGAGCCGCTTCTTCGTGAGCGCGTAGGCCGCGAACACCGACAGCGTCATGGAGACCGCAGCGGAAAGGGCCGTGAGGCCCGCGGTGAAGATGAGGGAACGCACCATCGACTTGTCGCCGAAGAGCGCGAGGTAGGACTGGAGGCTGAACTCGACAGGCCAGAAGGTGACCTTGGAGGCCAGGATGGCGGAGTTCGAACTCAAGGAGACGGCGGCCACGTTGACGATCGGCAGTACGCAGACGACCACGAGCAGCGTCGTGACGGTTACGAACAAGGCTTGCGCGAGACGCTCTCGGCCGCGGCTTCCCCGGATCACTCAGGCCTCCTCACCAGATCCCGCTCTCGCCGGCCTTCTTCGCGACGGCGTTCGTCGCGAAGAGGAAGACGAGGCCGATGACGGACTGGAAGAGCCCGACGGCGGTCGCGATGGTGTAGCGTTGGGATTGCAAACCGACCCGGTACACGAAGGTCGAGATGACGTCGTAGTAGTCGAAGACCATCTGGTTGCCGATGAGGAAGGGCCGGTCGAAGCCGATGATCGCGATCCGCCCGACCGCCAGGATCAAGAGGATGATGATGGTCGATTTGATGCCCGGCAGGGTCACGTACCAGATGCGGCGGAACCTACCGGCCCCGTCGACCTTGGCCGCCTCGTAGAGTTCCGGATTGATGCCGGTGATCGCGGCGAGGTAGATGATCGATCCCCAACCGAGGTTCTGCCAGATGCCGATCCCCACGTAGGTGGCTATCCAATGCCACGGGGAGGTAAGGAAGGGGATGGGCTCCCCTCCCGCCGCGCGGAGCAGGTTGTTGATGATGCCGTTGGTCGGCGCGAAAACCTGCAGCGTGATGCCCGCGATGATCACCCACGAGAGGAAGTGGGGGATGTAGAGGATCGTCTGGGATAAACGCTTGAAGTTATGCGCGGTGAGCTCGTTCAGGAGCAGGGCCAGGAGGATGGGCATGGGGAAAC
>JAEWSV010000103.1 GCA_023398155.1 Spirochaetota bacterium | reverse complement strand
TTCCAACCGGCTCGTGAAACGCGCGAAGCACCTCCGCAAGTGGGCCAGGAGAATCGGGACCGACGCGTTCCGTCTCTACGACCGCGACATTCCGGAGATTCCGCTCCTGATCGACGTTTACGGAGATGCCGTCTCGGGATCGCTGTACGAACGCCCCTACGAAAAGGACGAGGCGGAAGAGTCCCGCTGGCTCGCCGCGATGACGGAGGCGGTCTCGGCTTCGCTCGGCATCAAAAGCGAGCGGATCCACATCAAGCGGCGAAAACGCCAGCGCGGACAGGACCAGTACGAAAAAGTCGCGGATTCCGGCGACGAGGTCCTGGTGGCCGAAGGCGGCCTCCGTTTCCGCGTAAACCTTTCGGACTATCTGGACACCGGACTCTTCCTCGACCATCGCGCGACGCGGAGCCTCGTTCGCGCGGAATCGGTTGGGAAACGGGTGCTCAACCTGTTCTGCTACACCGCATCCTTCTCCGTTCACGCCGCGGCGGGCGGCGCGGATTCCGTCGATTCCGTCGACCTTTCGAACACGTACCTGGACTGGGCGGCGGAGAACTTCGCGCTCAACGGCTTCGCGACCGTGCGGGCGGAAGGCGAGGCCTTCGTCGACGGATCGGTTGCCCGCCTCCGCGGCGCGGAACGGCGGCATTCCCTCATCCGCGCCGACGCGATCCGCTTTCTCGCCGAAGCCGCGCGGGCTCGACTGGCCTGGGACCTCGTCATACTCGATCCTCCGACCTTCTCCAATTCAAAGAAAATGGCGGGGACCCTCGACGTGCGGCGCGATTACGAAGACCTCGTCAAGTCGGCGCTCGCGGTGACGGCGCCGGGTGGAAAGCTCTGGTTCTCCACAAACGCCCGCAGTTTCAAATTGGATACCGGAGGATTCCCGGGCGCCCGCGTCACGGACATGCGGGACCGCGTGGTCGACGAGGACTTCAAGGGACGGACCCTGCGCGCGTGCTATACTTTCGAGACATGAAGCATCTACGGTTCCTCGTCGCGGCTGCGCTCTGCGCGGCCGCCGTATCGTGCGCCGGCGCGCCGCCGGCGGATCGCGGTATCGCCGAGAAGCCCGCTCCGGAGGCCGGGAAGTCCGCCGGGACGAAGGTCGAACGGCCCGAATCCACCGGCCTGGAAAACGCCGCCTTCGCCG
The DNA here is from genome assembly GCA_023398155.1 of Spirochaetota bacterium. Taxonomy (GTDB): domain Bacteria; phylum Spirochaetota; class Spirochaetia; order Treponematales; family Breznakiellaceae; genus JAEXTK01. Next base: position 2,320 of record JAEWSV010000103.1, on the reverse strand, counting down.
GCTTGCCGGACGGCGTCCCGGCTTACTTGGAACGCCTCGCCGCGGCGGTGCGGAACCGGGACGCGGCCTTCCTCCTCGCCCAGGGCGAGCGCGACTATGCCGGCCGCGTACGGTCGATGGTGGAAGAAAAGGCCTACCTCGCCCTCCTCTACCGCGTCGGCCCGTATAGCGCCGAGGGGCCCTCCGGCGACGAGCGGCCGCCCCGGCTCGACCCTTCCCGTCTCCGGGCCCTGCGCTTCACGGGCTGGCGCGAACGCGGTCCCGTGGTCGAGGTCCGCGGCCTCCTCATCCTCACCGAGGGCCCGCCTCTCCCCTGCACGGTTTCCGTCCTGTGGAAGCTCCGCGAGATGCGGGTCATCGGCCGCGAACCCTGATCGTCCGGCGGATCGCGGCGCTCAGCGCTGAACCGCCGGCCTTCCCCTCAGGCCTCCCCGATCGAATCCTCAGAACATGAAAAAGCCGCCTTCTCAGGCGGCTTTTCTTTGGCCCCGCTTCGGTACGTACCGAAACGGCGACCCGCTCCCTCCGCGGTTTCGCGGAACCTTCCTTATTCCTTGATGCCGTACTTCCGGCGGAAGCGCTCGATTCGTCCGGCGGTATCGACGAGCTTCTGCTTGCCGGTGAAGAATGGGTGGCATGAGGAACAAATTTCCACGTTGATGTTCTTAACGGTCGAGCGGGTCTCGATCACGTTGCCGCAGGCGCAGGTGATCTTGGTGAGCTCGTACTTGGGGTGTATACCCTCTTTCATCTATCGATCCTCCACAAGATATGTTAATCAATGGCTGCGGAACCGGTGTTCATCGACCGCAGGAAGGCCTCATTATTCTTACTTTTCTTCATCCTGTCAATCAGGAGCTCGATGATCTCTATGTCGTCCATGGGATTGATGACCTTACGGAGAACCCAGATCTTCTGCAGTTCCTCGTCGGTGAGCAGGAGCTCCTCTTTACGGGTGCCTGACTTCTTGATGTTGATGGCCGGGAAAAGGCGACGATCGGATATGCGGCTGTCAAGGTTGATTTCCATGTTGCCGGTACCCTTGAATTCTTCGAAGATGACCTCGTCCATGCGGCTGCCGGTCTCGACCAGGGCCGTGGAGATGATCGTAAGGCTGCCGCCTTCTTCGATATTGCGAGCCGCGCCGAAGAAACGCTTGGGCTTGTGGAGGGCGTTGGAGTCCACGCCGCCCGACAGGATCTTGCCGGAAGTGGGTACGGTCTGGTTGTAGGCTCGGGCGAGGCGCGTAATGGAGTCCAAAAGGATCACGACGTCCTTCTTATGCTCCACGAGCCGCTTGGCCTTCTCCAGGACCATCTCCGCAACCTGGACGTGGCGCGTCGCCTGCTCATCGAATGTCGAAGAAATAACCTCGGCGCGGACGGTTCGCTCCATGTCGGTGACTTCCTCGGGCCGCTCGTCGATGAGGAGCACGATGAGGTAGACGTCGGGATGGTTCTTGGTGATCGCGTTGGCGATCCGCTGCATCATGATAGTCTTACCGGTGCGGGGCGGGGCCACGATGATGGCGCGCTGGCCCATACCGATGGGGCAGAACAGGTTGATGACGCGGGTGGAAAGTTCCTCAGTCGTCGTCTCAAGGTCGAATTTTCGGTTCGGATACAGAGGCGTTAGGTTGTCGAAGGGGATGCGGCTCTGGGCTACGGCGGGATCGTCGTAGTTCACCGTCTCCACGCGGAGCATGGCGAAGAAGCGTTCGCCCTCCTTGGGGCTGCGAATCTGGCCATAGACGGTATCGCCGGTCTTGAGCGCGAAGAGCCGAATCTGGCTCGGGCTTATATAGATGTCGTCAGGACCCGGCAGGTAGGAGTTCTGGGGGCTGCGGAGGAAACCGTAGCCGTCGGGCAGGATCTCGAGGGAGCCGTACGCGTAAATGATCCCGCCGTGCTCCGTGTGCGCCTTGAGGATGGAGAAGATGATCTCCTGCTTCTTCAAGGCCACCATGTCCTCATGGCTGATGCCGTAGCGCCCCGCGAGGTCGCGGAGATCCATCATGTTGGACCTCGTCAGCTCGTTGATGGAGAGCCGGGGCTTACCGTTGTCCTGGTCGCCGCGGGGTTCGGGCCTTCCGTAGATATCCGGCATGGGCGGCAGCGGACGCGCCGCCGCGGGGGTGGCCGCCCTGGTCGGCGTAGCCACGAGGGGAGGACGCTCGTGCGGATGCCGCGCGACGGCCGCCTGGGGCGCCGGGTTCGATTCGCCTCCGTTTTGGCCGTCCTCTTCGACGCCGTTCTCCTTGATGAGTTCGACGCGCATGGGCCGCTTCTTGGCGCGGGCGCGGACGACGACCCTGCCCGCG
>JAEWSV010000089.1 GCA_023398155.1 Spirochaetota bacterium | reverse complement strand
GAGCGTCGTTTTCCCGGTTCCGCCGTGCCCCGCTAACGATACGTTCTTGATGAGATCCGTGGTGTAGCTCATGGTGGCTTCTCCTTGGGGAGTATGTCGTCCATGATGGGGCCGGCGGAAAGGATTGTCAAGAAAATTGTCCGAGCGTATAGTTGAAGGATGGACGAACGTAGACGGAATATAGCGGACCTGCAAAAGCGTATGGAGACCTACGTCCGTTCGCTCGACGCGGCGAAGGAGGCGTTGGGATCCGGCGCGCTGTCCGACGCGCGCGCGGAGAGCGTCCTGTCCGACGCGGCGAACGAATCGGCTCGCCTCATCCGCGATATTTCCGATGCGCGGACGGAGGCGAAGGCTCTCGCCCGCGATATCGAGCGTTTCCAGGAACTGAGGCTCGCCGAACGCGACGGCAAGAAAGAATCGGAAGCCTTGCGGCGCGCGCTCGTCGAATTCCAGACCCGCCTCGGAGAGGCCGCCCTCGCTTCGGCGGAAGCTCCCGCGGCCTTCGAGCCGTTCAGGACCCGTATCGACGCCGTCGCCGGCCGTATCGAAGAGCTGGAAGCGCGCATCGGCGAGCTGGAAACGGCGAACGGGGAGGGCGGCCTCATCACCCACCTGGGACGGAGCGCGCGGACCGTCTTCCTGCGTTCTTCCCAGAAGACCCGCCGGACGGAAGGCCAACGGATCCTCGCCGAGGCGGGCGCCGCCGTTAAGGGCGAGGCGCTCGTTTCGGAGGACGAGGCCGTCCGCTCCGCGAGCGAAGCCTTGGCGGCTCAGGATGAAGCGGTCGCTCGCGCGGAAGCCGCGTTGGCCGCCGTTAGGACCGAACTGAAGGAATTGACCGAGCGGCTCAAGACCGTCGCGGGCAACCCCCGTAGCGCCGTCCAACGCTTGGAAAAGACCGCTGAAGAGGGAGAGGCCAACCTCGCCGGGGTCCGGAGGGAAGCGGGCGAGAGGCTCCTCGCGGCCGTCGACGCCGATGCGTCCGCGTCCCGCGCCGAGGACCCGTTCGCCGCTTTCGCCGCGGCGTTCCTATCCGAGGGCGCCGTCGCCGCCCACCTTACCAAGGCCCGTTCCGCGGCCGCCTCCATCGCCTCCGCGGAGAAACAAATCCGAAAACTCGAAGCCTCGATACGGATCGACGCCCTCTATGCCGAGGTCTCGAGGCTCCGATCCTCGGTCACGGACCATGAACGACGCATCGCCGCCGGAAAGCGGGCCGTGGAAGATTTGGGACAGCGCATAGCCGATGCCGAACGGGAGATAGCTTCATTGGAAGCTTCGCGCGACGACGGCTAGCGGCCTTACGGTTCACGAAGACGGGCGCTTCGTGCTATCATTGCCGCATGGCATCCAAAAGATCGGCCGCGGCTGTCTACGACGAATCCAAGATCAAAACCCTTTCTTCCCTGGAGCACATTCGCCTCAGGACCGGTATGTATATCGGCCGGCTCGGCGACGGCTCAAATCCGGACGACGGTATCTACATATTGCTCAAGGAAGTCGTCGATAACGGCATCGATGAGTTCATCATGGGAAACGGCGATAAGATAGAAATAGACGTGGCGGAAGGGACCGTGAAGGTCCGCGACTACGGCCGCGGCATACCCCTCGGCAAGCTCGTCGAGTGCGTCTCCATCATCAACACCGGCGCGAAATACAACGACGACGTCTTCCAGTTCTCCGTCGGCCTCAACGGCGTCGGCACGAAGGCCGTCAACGCCCTCTCCTCCCATTTCCGCGTGGTGGCGGTCCGGTCGGGCGAGTTCGCGGAAGCCGTCTTCGAGCGCGGAAAGCTCCTGAGCGAACGGAAGGGCAAGACCAAACAAGTCGGCAAGGCGACCGCCAAGGACGGCACGTACGTAGAGTTCACTCCCGACCGGGAGATATTCGGGGACTATACGTTCAATCCCGAGTTCATCGAACGCAGGATTTGGAATTACGCCTACCTCAACGCGGGACTCACCCTCCGCTTCAACGGCCAAGGCTATAAGTCGGAAAACGGCCTGCTCGACTTGCTCAAGGACGAGGCCGGCGACGCCACCATCTATCCGATCGGTTATTACAAGGGAGAGCGGATCGAGTTCTCCTTTACGCATACGAACGATTACGGCGAGGAGTATTTCTCCTTCGTGAACGGCCAGTTCACTTCCGACGGCGGGACGCACCTATCGGCCTTCAAGGAAGGCTTCCTCAAGGGCATCCAGGCCTTCTACAAGAAGGATTATAAGAGCGAGGACGTACGGGAAGGGACGGTCGCCGCGGTCGCCGTCAAGCTCAAGAACCCCGTCTTCGAAAGCCAGACCAAGAACAAGCTCGGTAACGCGGACGTCCGCCCGTGGATCCTGCAGGAAGTCAAGGCCGCCGTAGAGGATTGGCTCCACAAGAACACCGAAACCGCAAAGATGCTGGAGCAGAAGATAGAGGCGAACGAGAAGCTCCGCACCGAGCTCAACGTCGTCAAGAAGGAAGCCCGCGAGGCGGCCAAGAAGATCGCGCTTAAGATCCCCAAGCTCAAGGACTGCAAGTACCACCTTGACGACGGGGAGAAGGGCGAGCTTTCGATGATCTTCATGACCGAAGGCGACTCGGCCGCCGGCTCCATGGTGAGTTCCCGCGACGTGATGACGCAGGCCATCTTCTCCATGAGGGGAAAGGTGGAGAACATGCAGGGCAAGAAGCGGACCGCCATTTACAAGAACGAAGAGCTCTACAACATGATGATGGCCCTCGGGATAGAAAACGACGTTTCGGGGCTCCGCTACGGCAAGATCGTCATCGCCACCGACGCCGACTTCGACGGGTTCCATATCCGGAACCTCCTCCTCACGTTCTTCCTATCCTTCTTCGAAGAGCTCGTGACCGGCGGCAGGGTCTTCATCCTGGAGACGCCGCTCTTCCGCGTGCGGACCAAGAAGGATACGGTCTATTGCTATTCCGAGAAGGAGCGGGACGAGGCGGTGAAGAAGCTCGGGAGCCAAAGCGAGGTAACGCGGTTCAAGGGACTCGGAGAGATCAACCCTAAAGAATTCGGCCAGTTCATCGGTCCGGATATGCGCCTCGTGCCGGTGACCGTCAACCAGCTAAAGTCCGTACCCCAGGTGCTCGAGTTCTACATGGGTAAGAACACCCCCGAGCGCCGCGAGTACATCATGAAAAACCTCGTCGCCGACGTGAACTGAAGGACCGTGCCATGGCTTACGTGAAAACGCTCTTCGATCGAAATTTCTTGGAATACGCGTCCTACGTCATCAAGGACCGGGCCATCCCGGACCTGGAAGACGGACTTAAACCGGTCCAGAGGCGCATCCTGCATACCCTGTTCGAGATGGACGACGGCAAGTTCCACAAGGTGGCGAACGTCGTCGGCGCCTGCATGAAATACCACCCGCACGGCGACGCCTCCATCGGCTCGGCCCTCGTGGTCCTCGCGAACAAGGACCTCTTCATCGACCGGCAGGGGAATTTCGGCAACATCTTTACCGGCGACGAGGCGTCGGCGGCGCGGTACATCGAATGCCGCGCCACGAGCCTGGCGAAGGACCTCTTCCACAATCCCAAGCTCACGCCCTACGTCGATTCCTACGACGGGCGCAACAGGGAGCCGGTCCTCTTCCCCGCGAAGATACCGGTGATTCTGGCGATCGGCGCCGAGGGCATAGCCGTCGGCATGTCCACCAAGATCCTGCCGCACAACATCCTGGAAATCCTGGAGGCGGAGAAGGCATGCCTCGCGGGCAAGAAGTTCCAGCTCTACCCGGACTTCCCGACCGCCGGCCTCGTGGACGTAGGCGACTACCGGGACGGGAACGGCAAGGTCCTCGTACGGGCCAAGCTCGACGTGTCGGACCCCAAGCGCATCGTCATCCGGGAACTGCCGTTCGGCTCCACCACCGAGAGCCTCATAGAGAGCGTGGAGACCGCGGCCAAGGCGGGGCGGGTCAAAATCCAGTCAATCAGCGACTTCACGACCGAGAACGTGGAGATAGAGATAAAGCTCGCGCGCGGCGTCTATTCCGAGGAGACGGTGGACGCCCTGTTCGCCTTCACCGAGTGCGAACAGTCCATCTCGGTGAACCTCCTCGTGATCAAGGACGGCCTGCCGACGGTGATGACCGTGACCGAAGTTATCCAGCACCACGCCAAGCAGCTCACTTCGATCCTCACCAAGGAACTGGAGCTGGAGCGGGCGGAGCTCAAGGATAAAATCCACCAGCGCACCTTGGAGCGCATCTTCATCGAGGAGCGGATCTACAAGAAGATCGAGGAGATGAAGACTGCGGAGACGGTCGTCGCCGCGGTGATCGCGGGATTCAAGCCCTTCGCCGCGGAGATCGGTCCGCGGGGCGTGTCCGAGGAGGACGTGGAGCGGTTGCTCAAGATCCCCATCCGCCGGATCTCGCTCTACGACATCAACAAGGCCAGGGCGGAGATGAAGGAGATGGAGGCGCGCCTCAAGGAGATCGCCCTCCACCTCAAGGACATCGTGGCCTACGCGACCTCCTTCCTGGACGGCGTCATCGCCAAGATCAAGGCGAACGAAGAACTCGGGCGGGGCGTGCGGAGGACCAAGGTCGGCCGCTTCGACAAGGTGGAAGCGAAAGAGGTGGTGAAGAAGGACCTGGAGCTCCGCTACGATGCGGCCTCGGGTTACCTAGGAACGGCGATCGCGGGCGGGGAAGTCGTCGCCGAGGTCTCGTCCTTCGATCGTGTGCTCGTGATCAGGAAAACCGGCATCTATACCGTCATGGACGTGCCGGACAAGGCCTTCGTCGACAAGGGCGCCTGGTGGATCGGCGTGGCGGACAAGGACGCGCTCGCCTCGGTGGTATTCACCGTGCTCTTCAAGGATACGGAGACGGGGTATCCCCTCATCAAGCGGTGCAGCGTGGAAGGTTGGATCATGAACAAGGAATACTCGCTCGTGCCCGAAGGAGGCGAACTCCTCCATATCGACGCTCGCGATAAATTCAACTTCACCGTACACTACAAGCCGAAGCCCCGCCTCAAGCTGACCAAGGAAGCCTTCAAGGCCCAAGATTACCTCGTGAAGGGGCTCAAAGCCGGCGGCGTTCGCCTGGCGAACAAGGAAATGACGAAGATAGAGGTGAAGTGAAGCGCGCGAAGAGGCGGTTCGCCGGGAGACGTTGATCGAATACCGGAGACATCCATAGGAGCGTATCGTGGATTGTAATAATGAACTCGAGAAAAGGATCGAAGGACTCGAGGATGAGCTGGCGCGGATCAGGAATCTCTACGGAAAAGCCCTAAGCTATCAGAATATCGATCCTGAAGTGGCGCTATGGCAGGCGAGGAAATCGGCGGAGGCTATTTGCAAGCAAATCTATCTGCTCGAAGGCGTCGCCGACAACAATAAGCCCGTTTCCAAGATGATGCTGAACGATCTGGTCCAGGTGCTGGCCAGATCCGACGCGCTTCCTACCCATATCATCATTTCCCTCAGGACGATCCAAGATTTCGGTAATTTCGGGACGCACGATCAAGGGCAAGAAAACGCCTACATAACCGAAGACTACATCAAGCCCTGCCTTCAATCCCTCGCGACCGTGGTCGAGTGGTACTTCAACAAATACCATTCCGACCAACTGAAACCCGGCGCGGAGATATCCACGAAGAGCGACGGCCCTTCCGGCTATTCCCCCGGCGAAATACACTATTTCAATGCCGCGAAAGGCGTCTACCAAGACGGCATAGTCAACCCCGAAGAACGGAAGACCCTTTCGCGCCTCGCCTCCGAACTCGGCGTTTCTCCCGATCGGGCTCGGGATATCGAAACCATCGTCCGCGACGAGTTACGGAATCCGGGTCAGGGATCGCCGCTCAACGGAAGCGATTCTCCGGTCGCCCCTCGGCCGGAAAACCGCCTTTCGCGCGATGAGTGGCAAAGGATCGTGGGAAAACGACTCGTTCCCATCCCGAGCGGCAGGTTCTCCATGGGTTCCGATGAATATGAGAATGAGCGACCTCGACATGAAGTCGAGTTGTCTCCCTTTTGTATGATGAAATGCCCCGTAACTCAAAAAGAATACGAAAAAATCATGGGAAGCAACCCGAGCAATTTCCTCGGCGAGCCGAACCGGCCCGTTGAACAGGTGAGCTGGTACGATGCCGTCGAGTACTGCAATAGGCTCAGTAAATCGGATGGGCTCGAGCCGGTCTACTGGATCGATGAGGATACGATAACCATCGACGTCCGACGGAACGGCTATCGATTACCGAGCGAAGCGGAATGGGAGTATTCGTGCGGAGCCCGGAGCGGCGAGCGTTTCTTCTGGGGATCGGAGGATGAAGAGGCCGCGCTGTTCGCCTGGTTCGATTCCAATAGCGATGACGCCACTCACCGCGTCGGCACGAAGCGGCCCAATCCGTTCGGGCTGTACGATATGGTCGGTAATGTCTGGGAGTGGTGCAACGATTGGTTCAGCCTGGATTATTATTCCTGCAGCGGGGAAAAGGATCCCGTCGGCCCCGAATTCGGAGAGTTCAGGGTCCTCCGCGGAGGCTGCTGGTTCAATGGGACCAGCAAGCTTCGCAGTGCGGCGAGGTTGAAGCGACTT
>JAEWSV010000591.1 GCA_023398155.1 Spirochaetota bacterium | reverse complement strand
CCCTGCTGATCCTCCAGGACCAGACCAAGCGCACGCTCACCGTGGGCATCGCCATGATGCGGGGGGAGTTCGGCCTCCGCGTGCCTATCCTGAGCGCGGCCCTCGTGATCGCGATGGCGGTCCCGCTCGTCATCTTCCTTCTGTTCCAACGCTACGTGACGCTCGGCGTGACCGAGGGGTCGGTGAAAGGCTAAGCAAGCCCCGCGCGCGCGGCCGGAAGGCGCGGAGCCTCCGACCGGGAGGCCTTCCGGTCCGCGGGGCCCAATTTGAGGAGTGTTTCTTGAAAGAATTCGACATCGCCTTCGTCGGGCATATGTGCTACGACGAGATCACGCCGTATCGGGGTACGACGACGGTCGCGCCCGGCAGCGCGGTGCTCTGCGGAGCCGTCGCGGCCGCCCGCATCGGAGAGAAGGTCGCCGTCGTCACGAGGATGGCGAGGAAGGACGAGGGGATACTGAAACCCTTCGACGACCTGGGCATAAGCACGTTCGCGGTGGAGGTTCCCGAGACCACCTTCGCGGTCGTCATCCATCCTTCCGAAAACGTGGACGACCGCATCCTGCGGATTAAGCGCAGCGCCGGAGCCTTCGTCCTCGCCGACATGCCGGCCATCGCGGCGCGCAGGGTGCATCTGGCCGGGATCTCGGATCAGGAATTCACCCTGGACTTCATCCGCGGCCTCCGGGATTCCGGCTACGTCCTCTCGGCGGATATGCAGAGCTTCGTCCGCCAAGTGGATCCCGACACCCATGACATCCGCTTCCGGGACGTTCCGCTGAAGCGGGAGATCGTCTCCCTCTTGAGCGCGGCCAAGCTGGACGTGGTGGAGGCGAAGGTCCTCACCGGTACCGACGACTTGGAGGCCGCGGCCGTGGAGATCGAGGGGTGGGGTTGTCCGGAGGTCGTCGTCACGCGCGCGGACGGGGTGCTCGCCCGCGTGCGCGGCAAAACGTACTTCGAAAAGTTCACCAACCGGAGCGCGGTGGGCCGCACCGGCCGCGGGGACACGACCTTCGCCGCCTATCTCGCCCGCCGTCGCGACTATGACGTCCCCGAGTCGCTGAAATTCGCCGCCGCCCTCGTCTCCATAAAGATGGAGAAGGCGGGACCGTTCCAGGGCACCCTGGCCGACGTCCTGAAGCGCATGAATAACGAGGAGAACTAGGAATGCATCTGTTCAAGACATCGGAGAATTATTTCAAGGTCGATCCCTGGCTCGTCGTAGAGGAAGGGTTCGATCCCCGGAAGCAGCGGCTTTCCGAGTCCGTCTTTTCCCTCGCGAACGAGTTCATGTGCGTCCGCGGCTACTTCGAAGAGGGCTATTCCGGCGACCACCTCCTCGGGAGCTACTTCAGTCAACTGTACGAGCTGCTCGAGGTGAAGTATCCCCAAGTCTTCAAGGGCTTCGTGAGCGAGGTCGCCGCCATGATCACGGCGGTGGATTGGCTTTATACGCGCATCACGCTCGACGGGGAGACGCTCGATCTCGCGCAATCGAAGTTCTCGGACTTCAAGCGAACGCTAAACCTGCGGGACGCCGTCCTGACGCGGGAATTCGTCTGGACGAGCGCGAGCGGGAAGCGGCTGAAGCTCACCTTCGTCCGCTTCGTCGACCTCAAGAATACCGCCCTCGGCTGCCAGCGGATCATCCTGGAGCCGCTCAACTTCTCCGGCGAGGTCAAGATCGTATCGGGCTTGGACTTCAATACGATCTACGAGCTCGCGGCGGGCTGGGACCAGACGCAGGGCTCGGGCGCGAGCGCCGAGCAGGCGAAGGCGCAGACCAATTTCTGGACGGTGGAGCGGAGCGAACGCGTCGGCGACCTCTACGCGATCCAGGCCCATACGCAGAAGAGCGGCATGCGGCTCTTTGCGGGCTTCCGCGTCTCGGGCGACCCGAAGGCGACCGCCTTCCTGGCTAAGGACAAATTCATCGGCATGGAGACGACGCTCCGCCTGGAATCGGGGCGGCCCGCCGTCTTTGAGAAGATGGCCGTGAACCATTGGGAGCAGTCAGGCGACGCCGACCGGGTCTGGAACGACGGCCTCGCGCTCTCGCGGAAACTCTCATCGCTCGGCTTCGACGCGGCCCTCGCCGAGCACCGCGCGGAGTGGAAGCGGTTCTGGGACCGCATGGACATCGAGATCGACGGCGACCCGGCGATGCAGCAGGGCGTGCGGTACTCGCTCTTCGCCATGTACATCAACTACCACGGCGAAAGCGAGCGGCGGAACGTCCTCTGTAAGCTCGGCGGCGAGGTCTACTCCGGCGTCAATTTCTGGGACACCGAAATCTATTGCCACCGCATGTACATGTTCCTGGACCCGGCGATCGCGCGCAAGCTCCTCATGTACCGCTACCACTACCTGCCGCGAGCCATAGAGAACGCTGCTCGGATCGATCTGGAAGGGGCTCGCTTTCCCTTCTCCACCATCACGGGCTACGAGGACTCGGGCACCTGGCAGCACGTGGACCTGGAGATCCACCAGAACGGGGCCGTCTTCTACGCCATCTGGCACTACGACCGGATCTGCAAGGATAAGGACTTCCTCTACCGCGAGGGCATCGAGATGCTGCTCCAGATGTGCCGCTGCATGGCGAGCGCCGGCGGCTGGAGCCCCAAGCGGGGCGACTTCGGATTCTACGGCGTCATGGGTCCGGACGAGTTCCACATGATGGTGAACAACAACTGCTACACGAACTACCTCGGCAAGAAGATGTTCGAGTATACGCTCTCGGTGCTCACCGAGATGGAAAAGGCCGCGCCCGAGCTGCGCGCGGCAGCGGTCGCCAAGGTCGCCCTCCGAGCCGAGGAAACCGAGAATTGGCGGCGCATGGCCGAGAAGATGCGCATCCCGAAGGACGAGGAGACCGGCATTTTCGAGCAGCACGACGGGTACTTCGATCTGCCCCACGTGGACGTGAAGAGTATCCCCATGTCCCAGGTCCCGATCTACAAGCACTGGGCCTACATCCGCCTCTTCCGCATGAACATGCTCAAGCAGCCCGACTTCCTGAACCTCCCGTACTTCTTCAGCCGGGACTTCACCATGGACGAGAAGCGGAAGAACTACGAATTCTACGAGGCGAGGACGAGCCACGAGTCGTCGCTCTCGCCGTCCCTCCACGCGATCCTGGCGGCGGAGCTCGGGAAGTCCCAGGAGGCGTACGACTTCCTCTCCTACGCGGCCCGGCTGGATCTGGACAACTACAACCGGAACACCGAGCAGGGCATCCACTCCTCATCGGCGGCCGGCGTCTGGGCCGGCATGGTAAGCGGCTTCGGCGGGCTCAGGACGGACGCGGAGACGCTCGTCCTGAACCCTACGTTGCCGAGCCGATGGAAGGCCTACCGCTTCAAGATCTTCTACTCGGGCTCGCTCCTGTCGGTGGAGGTCGGCGAAGGGAAGGCACGTTTGAAGGTGCTGGAAGGCGGACCCGTAAAGCTCGAGATATACGGCCGGCTTCGGGAAGTCGCGAGCGGAGGGCTCGAAGTCGAGATTCCAGGTCAGCCCGCGTAGGGGAGCGCCGCGGCCCGGCCCCGCCGTTCATCCTTGAGTGGCGGGGTAGGCGTCGTTACTATACGGTCAGCGCGACGGGGCTCCGCACCGCGCGCGGTTCCTTGAGCAGGGAGGAGCCGCCGCGCGGAGTTCTGCGGAAGGCGCGTACAGCGCACCCTCAGTCAGTTTGTTCGGGTCGGCTCTCCGAAAAACGCTGAGCGGTTCGGTCAAGGCTGCTCCGGGTTGAGCAGCCTGTCCGCCGCCAGGGCGCAGAAGATCCAGTCGGCCGCGCCGGTCATGACATACTCGGACTGCTGCCAGAGGTAGGGGAAGTCCTCTTTGAGCTCGACGTAGCCGGGGCGGCAGAGGTTGGGTCCCGATACCGTACCGCCCGGGATGTAGGACTCGTCGGCTCGGTTGATCCCGTAGGCGACCGTGAGCGAGCGCGAGCCCACGCCCGAGACGAGGGAAAGGCTCGAGCCCGGATGGCAGCCGAGGACGTAATTCACGACGCGCAGTACGAGCTCCCGGTCGAACTTGGAGGGATAGGCCTTGGCGAGGTGGTACATCCACACGGCGTAACGCTCGAGCTGCCAGCCTACGCCCCAGATGTGCCAAGGGAAGGGCAGGCCGAAGGGGCTCCGCTCGTTCTCGCGTTCGACGTAGAGGCTGAGCCCGTCGAGGGCCTCCTCGAAAGCGCGGGAGAAGGCGACGTCGCTCAGCCTGTCGACGATGCGCGAAACCGACCAGCCTATCCACCAGGCTTCCTTGACTACTACCGGCAGGCGCTCGACGATGCGCGAGCGGTAGCGGTCATCGCCCGTGGCGATGAGGAGTTCGACCGCGGCGAGGACCTCCTGCGCGTCGGGGTTGCCGGGCACGTAGGCGGCCTTCCATTCTGTCCGCTCGTGGCTCCCCTCGTAGTCCCAGACGCGGACCGCGACGGCGAGGCACTCCTCGGCGAGCCCGTCGTAGTAGCCGCGCAGCACGCGGCTCGCGGCAGCGAGGGCCGCCGCCGCGGCGTATTCGAGGGAGCTGTCGCGATCGGTGAAGGCCCAGCGGTCGTCCTTCTTCCCGGAGCGCTCGGCGTTCCTCTCGCGCGGCCCGAGGGCGGGATCGTAGACCAGGTTGTCCGTCATCGTGGCCGCGTCGCCGAGGTGGACGTACTGGCCGATCTCGGACTCGATGATGCCGCAGAAGCTGTGGTCCGCGGCCCGGTAGCCCGAGAGGAGGTTCTCGGCGCCGTGGGCGACCTGCTGCACGATGTCGGGCAGGCCGTCCGGCCGACGGATAAGGACGAGGCGGGCTTCGCGGTCGACCGTGGTCTGGTCCGTATCGACGCCGAACTCCTCGCGTATCAGGGCGAGGGTATGGGTCGTGCCCGCCTGCCCGCCCGCCGCGAGGTCGTAGTCTCCCGCGTCATGCCATCCGCCCCGGTCCAGACCGGGGATGTGCTCGCCCGGCTCGTAGGCCGTGCGGGGCTCGGGGCCCTGCCGGTAACCGTCGAAGTGCTCGCGGTTCAAGGGGGCCTGCAGGGCGTCGTCGAGGTGACAGGCGCCGTGCCAGACTCGGCTTCCGTCGCGCACCTCCATGTGGCACATCTGCACGGGGAAGTAGGTCTCCAAGGTCGGCCTCCAAGCCTCGCCCGAGTAGACGTCGCGGCCGATACGGAAGGGGCCCGAGGAGAGGCCCTCGTACTCGAGGAGGTATATGCCCTCCTCTCGGGCGGAGCTGAAATCGAAGGTGGAGTAGCGGTAGCGGAGGAAGGACCCCCAAGGCTTGGCCGCGGCGGCCATGACCTCGCGCCTGCCGCCGTCGGGCTCGATCCGCGTCAGGCGAGCGAGGCCGCGCCCCTCGTCCGCGGGGTCGAGTTCGATGACGCAGATCTTGGCCTGGTCGGGATGGTAGCCGAGCTGCGAGTGGAGGAGCGCGGGCTCGCGGCGCCAGCCGGCGATGCGGTTCGGCCTCACGAGGAGCTCGACGGCACCGGCGGCCGAACCGGCCGCGATGGGCGAGCGGACGACGAACCAGCCGTTGGCTTCGGCGGCGCGGCCGTCGATCAGCTCGAGTTCGCCCTCGTCCAGGCGCTCGATCCGGAGCGCGCGAGTGGGGTCCTCGGCCGCGGCCGAGAGTGCGCGGCCCCGCGCCAGGGGCTCAGGTACGCGGACCCCGCCCTCGATGCGGACCGCGCCGCCCGCCTGACGCGGGAAGACGCCGCAGGATCGGCCGAGCCGGAAGCTCGCGCCGTAGTAGGCCGGCGGGTAAAGTTCAAGGATGAAGCTCGCCGTGCCGGCGAGGGCGGCGGGCAGGGGCGCGTCGAGGTCGACCGTCACGCGGAGCGCCTCGCCCTCGGACGCGACGCGGATCGAGTAGCCGAAGCCGTCCTCGGGGTAGCGCAGGCGGGCGGTCACCGTGCCCGCGGCGCGGTCGGCCTCCCGCGAGATGAGCTCGCTCTTGCGCGCCCACTGCCCGGGGACGGCCTCGAAGCGCAGGTCGCCGTTCGTCGCCACCCGCTCGCCGTGCTGGAAGAGCTCGATCCCGCCCTGCTTGCCCTCAAGGTAGATGCCGTGGAAGACGAGGAGGGTCGCGCCCGGGGCCGCGAGGCACTCGTCGTCGTCGATGCGCCAATCGGACATGTAGTTCTCCTTCAGGTCGTGAGGTCGCGCGGCCGCTTCCTTGAGCGGTAGCGCGCGCCATCAAGGGGTGACCGAGCGTAGACGGTCACGGGTGAAATATTCATACTTCATGCCCTATTTAGGAGTCGATATGTCAATTTCTTCAATTTATGATCACATGGAGCTGGCATCTAAAGATATCCCAATAGATCAAAATATGAAGATAATTATGCGTCATTCTATAAGGCACCCAATTGATTCAGTTGAAAATCAATCGGAAGTCGAATTGACGAATGAAGGAAAAGCATTAGCGATGCATTTTGGAAGAAGTATCAACCGGACGATAGGATTCTTAGGCTCAAGTGATGCGAGAAGGTGTATTCAAACATTGGATTGCATATCGAAAGGAGCCAATGCTCAGTCAGAGATCAATATAATGAATCATCAATTACGGGACCCGCATGCTCTAGATGGTAGAGTATGTGAGGAAAGTTTCAAGAAATTGCCGGTTGAAAGTATTTTTTATCGTTTAAAGAATGGTATTCGCCTTCCTGGATTTCGAACGCTAATAGAATCAGTGAAAATAATGCTGGACGGAATATTCTCGTACGGAAATCGTGAAAACACCTTAGACCTATTTTGTACTCATGACTTCCAAATTGCGCTGTTGGCATCCGATTTGTTTGATTTTGGAGAACCTATTGATGATCGTACTGGTTCGGAATGGCCCATGATGCTTGAAGGTATCATCTTCACCGGTAATAGGAATTGTTTTAAGGCTTATTGGAGAAATAATACAAAGATTATGGAAAATTACCTTTGGGCACCTCTAAAAATAGTGTTTAAACGAAGAAATCTCCCATCGTCGGTTTCCCTACAATAGGTGCA
>JAEWSV010000582.1 GCA_023398155.1 Spirochaetota bacterium | reverse complement strand
GGATGAGGCAGGGGCCGGGGTAGGCCACGGCCTCCCGCAATACCGTTTCCGTCTCTTCCGGCGCCGCGATGCGGAATCCCTTGATCCCGTAGGCCTCGGCCAGCTTCACGAAGTCGGGGTTGTGCTCCATGGCCACTCCCGACAGGCGGCCCGAATAGAAGATGTCCTGCCACTGGCGGACCATCCCCAGGAACTTGTTGTCGATGACGAGGATCTTCACCGGCGTCTTCTGGATCGCGACGGTGGAGAGCTCGAATTCGGTCATCTGGAATCCGCCGTCGCCCACGATGGCCACGACGAGGTCGTCGGGCCGGGCGAGCTGGGCGCCGATAGCAGCGGGGAAGCCGAAGCCCATGGTCCCCGCTCCTCCCGAGGTGACCCAGTCGCGGGGTCCGTCCGTCCTGAAGAACTGGGCCGCCCACATCTGGTGTTGGCCGACGTCGGTCGCCACTACGGCCGCGCCGCCTGAAACCTTGTAGAGCGTGTCGATGACGAGTCGGGCCGAAAGATGGCCGCTCTTGTAGGCGAGGGGAATTTCCCGTTTCCAGCCGTCGATGGCCGACCGCCACTCCGTCGTATCGCCCGGCCGGGCGAGGGCGGTGAGCGCCGCGGTCGCCTCCTTGGCGTCCGCGTGGATGAAACAGTCCACCTTGATCTGCCGGTCCCGCTCCGCGCGGTCGATATCGATGTGGAGCCTCATGGCGCCCTTGCAGAAGGTCGCGGGGTCCCCGGTGATGCGGTCGTCGAAGCGCGACCCGATGGAGAGGATGAGGTCGCAGCCGGCGATCGCCTTGTTCGCGTAGGCCGTCCCGTGCATGCCGAGCATGCCGAGGGATAGCGGGTGCGTCTCGGGGAAGGCTCCCTTGCCGAGCAGGGTCGTAGTCAAGGGAATCTGGAGCTTCTCCGCCAGTCGCCTCACTTCCTCGTGCGCTCCCGAGATGATCGCCCCGTGCCCCACGAGGAGGACCGGCTTCTTGGCGGCCGAGAGGGCCGACGCCGCGCACTCGATCGCCGAGTCGTCCGTGAGGGACGGGATACGGTAGCCGGGGAGGTCCATGGGGACCTCGAAATCGGGTTCGAATTTGGCCGAGGAGACGTCCTTGGGGATGTCGATGAGGACGGGGCCGGGCCGGCCCGTGGTGGCGATGTGGAAGGCTTCCCTCATCACCCGGGGGATGTCGGCGGTACGCTTCACGAGATAGGAGTGCTTGACCACCGGGTAGCTGATGCCCGACACGACGGCTTCTTGGAAGGCGTCCTTGCCGAGGTTGCCGCTCACCGTCTGGCCCGTCACCACGACCATCGGGACCGAGTCCATATGGGCGGTGAGGAGGCCCGTGATCGCGTTCGTGGCACCGGGCCCGGAGGTCACGAGGACCAGGGCGACGCGGCCGCTCGCCCGCGCGAAGCCGTCCGCCATGTGCACCGCCCCCTGCTCGTGCCGCGAAAGCACGAGTTTGAGCGAGGAATCGATGAGGGCGTCGAAGAGGGGGATGTTCGCCCCTCCCGGATAGCCGAAGACGTGGGTGACCCCGTGGCGTTCGCAGGAAGCGATGACTGCCTGGGCGCCGGTCATGGTTCGTTCGTTCACTTTATGTACGCTCTCCTAGAAGGCCGCGAGGTAGGGGAGCCGCGCGGCGGTCGCCCGCGCGTTCGCCTCGTTCGCCAGCAGGGTCGCGGCGCTGTCCCACTCGCCCGCCAAGAAGTTGCGACGGCGCGACTCGGGCATCCGAACGGGGAAGGCGTAGCCCTCGGTGAGGACTTCCATGCGCTCCAGGTCGATGAAGATCTCCGTCCGCGGAGACTCGCCCGCGAGGGAGGAAAGACGCTCCACCTCGACCTCGTCCGCCTCCACGGCGACCATCCCCACCTGGGCGCAGTTGCCCGCGAAGATGTCGGCGAAGGAGACGCCGATGAGGGCCCGTATCCCCGAGCGGTAGAGGGCTTGGGGCGCGTGCTCGCGGGAGGAACCGCAGCCGAAGTTGCGGCCGACGAGGAGGATGGAGGCGCCGGCGTAGCGGCTCTCGTTCATGGGGTGGGCGACGGGCCGGCCTTCGCCGTCGTGGCGGGCGTCGTAGAAGGCGTATTCGCCGAGCCCGTCGAAGGTCACGCACTTCATGAAGCGGGCGGGGATGATGCGGTCCGTGTCGATGTCGTTTCCCGGCAACGGGAGTCCCCGTCCCTTGACGGACGCGATAACGGATTCTTTCGGCATGCTCGTTCTCCTGCTACAGCATCGCCCGCACGTCGACCACCTCGCCCGCGAGGGCGGCGGCGGCGACCATGGCCGGGCTCATGAGGATGGTTCGCCCCTTGGGGGAACCCTGGCGACCGATGAAGTTGCGGTTCGATGAGCTCGCGCTTATCTCGCGGCCCTGGAGCCGGTCGGTGTTCATGGCGAGGCACATGGAGCAGCCCGCCTCGCGCCACTCGAAACCCGCCTCGCGGAAGATTTCGTGGAGGCCCTCGGCCTCGGCCGCGGCCTTGACCCGCTCGGAACCCGGCACCACGAGGGCGCGGATCTTCGGGGCGACCTTGCGCCCGCGGACGATCTTGGCCGCCTCGCGGAGGTCGGAGATGCGCGCGTTGGTGCAGCTGCCGATGAAGGCCACGTCTATTTTCGTTCCCTTGATGGGCGTCCCCGGAGAGAAGCCCATGTGCTCGTAGGCGGCCCGCGCCGTCCCCTCGTTCTCGCCGAGGGAAGCCGGATCGGGCAGGGTCCCGTTCACCCCCATGGCCTGGCCCGGGTTGATCCCCCAGGTGACCATGGGCTCCAAGGCTGCCGCGTCGATGACGAGCTCGTCGTCGTAGACCGTGTCCGGATCGGAGGCCACCGAGCGCCAGAACGCGGCGGCCTTCTCGAAGTCCTCTCCCGCGGGCGCGTAGGGCCTCCCGCGGAGGTATTCCACCGTCGTCTCGTCGGGGTTCACGTATCCGAAACGCGCGCCGCCCTCTATCGTCATGTTGCAGATGGTGAGCCGCTCTTCCATCGTCATCGCTTCCACGCCCTCTCCCGCGTACTCGTACGCGTAGCCGATCCCACCGTTGACGCCCGCGCGGGCCATGAGGGCCAGGATCAGGTCCTTGGCGTAAACGCCTTTCCCGGGCTTCCCGTCGTAGCGGATGCGGCGGAGCTTAGGTTTGGACATGGCGATGGTCTGGGTAGCGAGCACGTCGCGGATCTGGCTCGTGCCGATGCCGAAGGCGAGCGAGCCGAAGGCGCCGTGGGTAGACGTGTGCGAGTCCCCGCAGACGATGGTCATGCCCGGCTGCGTAAGGCCGAGCTCGGGCCCCACGACGTGGACGATGCCCTGCTTGCCGGTGCCCCGGTTGAAGAATTCTATGCCGTTCTTCTTGGCGTTCTCGTCCAGGGCGGTCAGCATCGCCTCCGCCAGGTCGTCCGAGAGCGGCCGGCTGACCGTATTTGTCGGCACGATGTGGTCCACCGTCGCGAACGAGCGGTCGGGCCGGGCAACCTTGAGGCCCCGCTCCTTGAGCATCGCGAAGGCCTGCGGCGAGGTCACCTCGTGCACGAGGTGCAGTCCGACGTACAGCTGATCCTCGCCCGAAGGCAGGGTGGCCACCCGATGCAGTTCCCAAACCTTGTCCAGCAAGCTGCGTCCCATCGATCCTCCCTTGTCGCATAAATATGCCTTTTTGCGCGCATATCCATGCCTCGTCGCATAAAATTACGCTTTGGCGAGAGGAAGAGTCAAGATAGAACCATACCGGAATTGTAAGAAAATTGTAATAATATTGCAGAAGCTGAAGTAAAACAAAAGGAGCGGATAGTGTCCCGAAGCTTTGGGAAAATTCCGCGAGGGTCCCGCTCGCGAGAGACGACCTTGGGGGACGGCGAGGAGGGCGCGGGGACGCTCCTCCGCGCACGCGACGGGCCGCCTGCTATCGCTTCAGGTCTGAATCACAAAGATGAACGGCGTAGAATTTTTTCCCGGCCCGCCGCCGCCCATGATGATTGGAGGGAAGGAAAGCCCGCCCGCTATACGTTCCAGCTCGGCATCGTTCAACGCTGAGTCATTGGGGGGCAGCATGATGACGAGCTCATCGGAATTTCGTTCCACGATTCTGATTTTCAGATCGCTTTTCAGGCGTAAGCCATCTTTTATCTTACCTAGTTCCCGCTCGACGGTCGCCTGGGGATCGGCGATGAGTTCCGCGCGAAACCGCTCGTCCTTCATGGATTTGAGTATCAAGGCTTTCTGGAATTCTTGCCATGATGGCAGACCTTCGGCACTTTTCTCCGGTTTATGCATTTGTAGGTTTCTCCTCGGATCTGATCCATGTTGATGAAGAGGTTTTCAGGCCTTGAGATGCTGCGACGCGACAGGCCGGTCTCATTACGTATAGGGTGAGTTATTAAGAAAGTCAAATTGAGCGAACAAGGCGTCGATCGAACTGGAGGCGCGCAATGGAGCCGAACGCGCATCGAGGTGATCTCGGCCGGTCTAGAGTATTCGGGACCGGCAAGCGCTTCCGGCGCGGAGCGATCCGATCAATGGTACCGGAACCGGGTCCGCGCTCCCGTCTTCTCATATTTCGGAGGTAGCCGATAGAGCCATTCCAAGAATCGCCAATCCGGCCGGATCGCCTCCCTCGGACAGGCGTTCTCGCAGGCGTAGCATTTCATGCAGTCTCCGCCGATGGAGAGCCGTTCGTCCACCGCGAGATTGCGCATGGGGCAGGCCTTCACGCAGAGGCCGCAGCGGTTGCAGGCGCGATCGTCGATCCGGATCGGGGGACAGGCCGTCCAGGTGATCGGGTTCTTCAGGTAGAGCCGTTTTCGCCGCGTCCGGATCGAGGCGGCAGGCGGCCCCCCGATCGCCGATCCCGCCGCCAGCGACCGGGAGAGCGCATCGACCTCCTGCATGAAGCGTACCCTGTCGGCCTCGTACGGCCGATCGCTCCGGTTCCTCGTCCGCTTGAGGATATCCGACGAATCATCGCAGACGAGCCCCGCTGAGCCGGTTATGCCGATCCCTTTCCGCGACAGGAGTTCGGTGAGGTTGGAGACCATACGGAAGTCCGGCTTCGCCATCTTCGTATTCGCATAGGTGGTGAACAAGAATCCGCTCTTCTCCGCGCCGCCCGGTAGGTTCTCTATGGCCCGGCGGACGACGAGGGGCTCGATCTGGAAGTAGAGCGGCGCGCCGATCACGAGGTAGTCCCAGTCCGGCGGCGCTCCTTCTTCCGATCCGACGTCATGCCGCCGCACCGCGATTCCCGCTCCGGCTAGGGCTTCCTCCACGATTTCGGCAGCCGCGCCGGTATTGCCGCTCATCGAGTAGGTCATCAGCAGGGCTTTCTTCATTTCGCGCTCCTTGTAAAGTAGTATATGCTTAATAACTTATAGACTTAGCCAGAAAAGAACTCACTCACAGCCGTTCTTGAACCATCCATCATCGGCGCAGCGCTCGAACGCGAGATCGTAGAGGTACATGAAATCGTCCTTGATCGAGTCCATGGCGGAGAGCTCGATGGCGTAGTACACGCGGAAGCCTTTCCGATTGGGCTGCACGAGGCCGATGCCTTTCAGGATCTTGAGGTGCTGCGACACCGCCGGCTGCGTCATGCCGAGCTTCTTGGCCAGATCGAGGACGCAAAAGCTTTCCTCGTTCCTTTGGGCCAGGAGGGCGATGAGGCGGAGACGCGTCGGATCCCCCAAGGCCTTGAAGACCAGGGCCATGCGCGCGACGATATCCGGCTTCTCCAAATCAGCTTGTCCTAAGGTCCATAAGCAATCTCTTATCAAGAATACTTCCGCGTCGCTGCGCGGTCAAGGGCGTGAGGCGCGATTCGATGAGCGCCGATCCGACAGGGCGCGCCGGATGGGCGGCGACCGCCGCCCTTGAAATGGCGCCCCCGATCTTCCTTCCTACCCACAATCTTCGCGACACTAATAAAAAAAAGGAGGCAAGCGCGGCGCGCCTCCTCCTCTTCTCGGCGAGCGATCGCATCGGCCTCTGAGCGGGAGCCCCGGCCGACGCGGGTTCTCTTACTTCACGCGCTCGATGAAGGTGCCGTCGCGGGTATCCAGGGAAATCTTGGTGCCGATGTCGCAGAAGAGCGGCACGGAGACCTCGTAGCCGGTATCCAAGGTGGCGGGCTTGAAGGTCTTGCCGGAGGTGTCGCCCTTGACGCCGGGTTCGCAGTAGGTGATGGTGCGGGTCACGGCGATGGGGAGTTCGATGCCGACGGGCTTGCCTTCGTAGAAGGTGACCTCCACTTCGACGTCGTCTTCGGGGGTGATGTAGTTGACGTTGTCGCCCATATCGTCCTTGGAGATCTCGTACTGCTCGTACGTGGTCTGCTCCAGGAAGACGTAATTGTCTCCGTCGATGTAGGAGAGCTTCATCTTGAGGTGGTCCATCTCGACTTCCTGGAATTTCTCCCCGGCGTCCAGGCCGAGGTCGGAAGTCTGTCCGGTCAGGAGGTTCTTGACGCGGAGCTTGGTGACGAGGGCGCCTCGGCCGGCCTTCTGACCGAGCATGCGCTGAACCACGAGAACGTCGTTGCCGGATTTGAAAACGACGCCGACCTTGAGCTGGGAAGTGACGATCATGATATCCTCTTGAAAAAGTGTGTGCGTTAGGATCATCGCCGGAGCGACGGTTCGTCATTCTACCGCAATTCGCCTATGAAAGTCAGTAGGGCGGCGGCCAGGTCGCCGTTTTTTATGAGGAGCTCTGACCAGGCGCGGAAGGAGCGGTCCACGCGCCGATCCGCGCCGCAGCGGTCCAACAGTTCCGCGAGATCCGGGCCGTCAGTTTCTCCCGACCCGCCGGCGTTGAAGAGCGACCATTGCCGCTCAAGGACCGCGAAATCGTCGCTTTCGAAGCAGGGCGCGAGCCGATCCAGCAAGGCGCGCACCTTGACGAGCTGGCCTCCGTCTTCCAGGCGGTACGCGTGCCAAAGAAAGGGCCGGCCCGAAAGCGCGGCGCGCGAAAGCGAGTCCTCACCGCGGACGATCAGGAAGTCGGAAGCCAGGAGCGTACGGTCCCAGGTCTCTTGGTCCAGGAAGGGCAGCTCGATGACCGGGAACGGGCGGCCGGCGGCTTTCCAGGCGCCCAGGAAGGGGGCCGCGCTCTTCCCCGCCGCGACGAGGGCGAGGAGAGGTCTGCGGGCCGAGGCTGCGGCGAGTCCGCGGAC
>JAEWSV010000578.1 GCA_023398155.1 Spirochaetota bacterium | reverse complement strand
TCGCCCACTTCTTCAGCCTTCGCCAAGAGGCCGTCCTGGGGTGGAGAAAGCGCGAAGCCGATCCTGCCGTCGGCGCTGAGCGGCGCCTCGACGTCTTGGACCAAGGCGATTTCCTGCCTTTGGCCGTCCCGATCTATCGAGACGCGATAGGTCTGTTGAAAACCGGATTGAAGCACTTTCCAGTCGCCCGACCCCGCGGGATGGTTCACCCTGATTTCTCTTAGGCCGGAGGGCGTCAGTACGCGGCTGATCCAGTCGGAGACGCTCCCGTCGGGATACCGTTCGACCTCCACATTCTGTAGGGACCAGGTTTCCGGGCCAACCAGGAAGCTCGATCCTGGGCGAACCGTGACCCGTTCTATCGCGAACATCGCCGCCGCCCAGGAGCATCCGATCGCGACGACGACCACCGCGAAATGAACGAGCCAGACGATGCGCTGCCTGAGGTCCCCGCGCGAGAGCCAAGCCCTACGGTTCCAAGCGCAGAGGCCGGTGTTCAGGACGAGGAGGGAAAGGATGCCGATGAACCACCACGATCGGTATATCTCCGGGCCGAACGCGGGGACTATGGAGCCGACGGAGGACACGATGGCGACGAGGATGAAGAGGCCGAGGCCGAAGGGCATTGAAGCGAGGAAAGCGTATGCCGTCGGTCGTGCCATCGATGAAACCTCGCTCGCTCTTCCGGAACGGTTTCAGGGTATATGATGCTTATCGTTTTGGTCAAGAAGCTCTCGCCTTTTATTTATCGATATGTTTTCATGCTATACTTTTTCTTCCAGGAGGCCATATGGACTACAACGTGATCGCGGTGAAGGTTTCGGACAGGGAAGGCGCGGCCCAGGATATGCAGAAGGTCCTGACCGAGCACGGATGCCTGATAAAGGTGCGCCTTGGGCTCCACGATATCCCCGCCAACGCCTGCTCTCCCGCCGGGCTCGTGCTCATGGAGGTCGAGGGGGACGATGCGGAGATCAAGGCGATGGTCGCCGAATTGAACGGGCTTCCGGAAGTGTCCGCGAAGCATATCGTCATCTGACCGGAGAGCCATGAAAGTCACGAGATTCGACGAGGCCTTCATCGTCATGCAGGATTCCCGTATGACGGGGAGGCGGCTCTATGCCTCGGATGGCGCGACGATCATCCACATGACTATCCATCCGAACCAGGAAATCGCGCCGCATACCGCCGACGTGGATATGGAGTTCTTCGTCATCGCGGGAAGCGGCCGGTTCAGCGTAGGCGGCGAATCGGCGGACGCGGGACCCGGCATGCTCGTAGAGAGTCCCGCCGATATTCCCCACGGGATCGCGAACACCGGCTCTATTCCGCTGGAACTGCTCGCGGTCAAAAACGGGAAGGGCCGCCCTTCCTAACCGACGGGCCGCCGGAGCCGCACGGAAGGTTCGGCGGCCTATGAGCGTTTGAGCGAATCCGCCACGTGCCTGATCGCGAGGTAGGGATGGCGAAGGATCATCCGCGGTCCCGACCAGCGCATGACGACCCGAATCCGCTCCCGCATATCCTTGCGATAACAATGGACCGGGCACGCGACGCATACCGGCTTGGCTTCCCCGAAGGAGCAAGCCGAAAGCCGTTGCGTCGCGTAACCGAGGAGGGAAGCGCATTCGGGGCACGGCGGGCGGTTCCGCCCGCCGCCGTTTCGCCCTCCGTGGTGCCGGCCGCAATACAAGCGAATCATGGCCTCCACGGTCGCGCGTTCGCGCTCGATGCGAGTCCTCGTCACGCGCCGCTCCCGATCATTCCGACCGAGAGCTCGACGCCTCGCTTGCGGCCGGCCACGCTCCTCAGCCCCCGATCTTTTCCGCGAAGGCGCGGCCGTACGCTCGGGCCGATTCTACCGTGGCCGCGTCGGGCTCCCAGAGGGTCTTGAGCCCCTCGTCCACGACCTCGAAACCGCCCTTGGCGAGCCGTTCGGCGAGCAGTTTGGGAGATTCGCCCGACCAGCCGTAGCAGCCGAAGGAGGCGGCTTTCTTGCCCTTGAAGCGGAGCCCTTCGATCTCTTCCAGGATGCCGGCCATCGCGTTGAGTATGCCCTTGTTGATGGTCGGGGAACCGGCCAGGACCGCCTTGGAGCGGAACACGTCGGTGATGACGTCGTTCTTATCCGTCTTGGCGACGTTGTGCACCACGACGCGAGTAGAGGGGCTCGCCTCGGTGATGCCCTGCGCGATGCCCTCGGCGAGCTTGCGCGTCCCGTCCCACATCGAATCGTAGAAGACGGTCACCCGGTCTTCCTTGTAGTCCGCGGCCCACTCGGCGTACTTGCCGACGATCTGCAGGGGATCCTTCCGCCAGATGACGCCGTGGCTGGGGGCGATCACCTCCACGGGAAGCTTCATGCCGACCACTTCCTGGATCTTCTTGGCCACCAGGGGGGCGAAGGGGGTGAGGATGTTGGCGTAGTACTTCACGCACTCGTCCCAGAGCTCATCCTGGTCCACGAGGTCGTTAAAGAGGAGCTCGCTGGCGTAGTGCTGGCCGAAGGCGTCGTTCGGGAAGAGGACCGCGCCGCCCGCGAGGTAGGTGAACATGGAGTCGGGCCAGTGGAGCATCGGAGCTTCCACGAAGACGAGCTTCTTGCCGTTCCCGATGTCGACCGAGTCGCCGGTCTTCACGACCCTGAAATCCCAGTCCTCGTGGTAATGGCCTTTGAGAGACTTCACCGCATTGGCGGTGCAGTAGATCGGGAGGCCCGGCCGCCGCCGGAGCAGCTCCGGGAGGGCACCAGAGTGGTCGACTTCCGCGTGGTTCTGGACGATGAAGTCGATGTTCGCGAGCCCTACTTCCGCCTCCAGGTTATCGACGAATTCTTTGGCGAAGGGGAGCCATACGGTGTCGATGAGGACCGTCTTCTCCTCCCTGACGAGGTAGGAGTTGTAGCTGGACCCCTTGTTGGTGGAGTACTCGTTCCCGTGGAATTTCTTGAGCTCCCAGTCGATCTTTCCGACCCAATGGACATTCCCGATGACGTGCCGCTTCATACGCGTATCCCTCCGTACTATCCGATTTTCCCCAGGTGCCCGATAACCTTGTATCGCTAAGGTTAATGCACTTTCAGCGCGGATGCGGTAACGGAAGTTACGGAACGGCAAAACGTAAGATTTACAGCTCGCGGACGATACCGAGGAATTCTTCCAGCTTGAACGCCCCCTCGATCGGGTTCTGGTCGAAGACCATGAAGTACTTGTACGTCCGGCCCGCGGCCGTCTCCCAGGCTTTGCCGAGCCTGAGCTTCTGCTCCGAATCGGAGTTGTCCCGATCGTCGCCCTTCGTTTCCAGAAGGATGACGTTCCCCCGTTCGGTGACGACGATGAAATCCGGATAGTGGTTGAT
>JAEWSV010000566.1 GCA_023398155.1 Spirochaetota bacterium | reverse complement strand
CCTAGCCCTGCTCGGAGCCGCTTGCCTCAAGGATCGCCGCTCCGCGGCCGCGGTCGAATACCTCCGGCGCGCGGTGGAAGCCGCGCCGGAAGATACCCGCGTTTATCGGGGATACCTCAACGCGCTCCTCGTACGCGGTTTGCGCTTAGCGCGCTCGGGGGATAGCGAGCTCGCTGCTCAAATGCTCCGCTTCGTAGTGGACAACGGCATGGATGCCCCGCTTCCCCGCCTCGAGCTCGGTCGCCTCTCCCGCGAGGCCGGAGATCTCCGCGACGCCCTCGACCATTACGACCGGGCCGCCGCTCTCGCTCCGGATGATCCCCGCATACGCTGGTATCGGGCCTCCATCCTCATGGCCCTCGGCGAGGACGGCGCTGCCCGCGATGAGTTGGGAGCCATCCGCGCGTTGGGCGGCGATATCCCCGATCTTGAATGGAACGCCGAACTCGTCGACCGGTTCATGATCCGCTCGTTCGTCGCTTCCGGAAACTGGCGGCGCGCGGCTGAGGTCTGTAAGGCGTGGCTCAAGAAGCGCCAGGGCGAGCCGGCCATCCATGCCATGTTGGCGGAAAGCCTCCGCAACCTCGGGGATCTTACGGCGGCGGAAAACCATGCGCGCCGCGCCGTAGAAATGGACCCTAAGGAGGCGGATCTCCGCTATTGTCTCATCCTCATCCTCTGGGAGACGGAGAATTGGGCTGCCTTCGCGGTCGAACTCAGCGCTGCAGAGCGCCTCGGCGCCGATCCGGCGACCCTGCTCCGATTCCGTGCCCTTCTCGCGTCGCGGCAGGATCGGGACGACAAGCGCGTCATCGCCCTCATCCAAGAGGCCATCCGCGTCACCGGCCCGGCCCCCGAGCTCATGTTCGCCCTCGCGGAGCGCTACTTCAAGTTGGGGCTCCCCGAATTGGCCGAAGGCTGGTATCGGAAGGCGCGCACCGTAGAGGTCGCTCACGAGCGCGCCTATCTCGGCGAAATCGCCTGCGCGGAGGAGCTCGCAGTCCAAGCCGAGAAGGGAGCCGAAGCGCGGCTCGGCGCGGCCTACGACGCCTACCTCGCGCGTTGGCCAGACAACCGCGCCATCCGGAGGGAGCGGGCGCTCTTCTTGGTCCGCGTATCCCGTTTCCAGGAAGCGGCCGACGAGCTCTGCGCGCTGCTCGCATGGGAACCCTCCAACGCAACCCTCCGCAGCGTGCTCGCGTACGCCTACCGAAAATGCGGACGCTACCGCGAGGCGGCTGTTCTCCTCAAGGGGCTGCTCAAGGAGCGATTGCGGGATCTCCGCCTGCTCCTGGAATTCGTCCGCTGCCTTGAGCGCGCGGGGGCTTCGGTATACGCCGCGGCGGTGTTGGAGAAAGCGCTCCCCCTCTACCCCGCCTCCTCAGGACCGCTCTATGCCCTCGGCTTACTCCGGCTCAAGGAAGGGAAAACGGAAAGCGCGCTGGAGGCCTTCCGCGAGGCGGCGGCCCGCGACGATTCGGATCCGCGGCCTTACCGACGCATGGCGGAAGCCTATCGCAAGAGCGGCATCGCGGAACTGGCGGATCGCTACGAGCGGGAAGCATCGCTTCGCGAACAGGCGGCCGGTGCGAGAAAAAAACGTCGACAGTTGCCGAATACATAAAATAGTCTATAATCTCCTTAACGGAGGCAACAATGGCGAGTAAGGCAATGGATCTTTTCGAAGCTTATGCGCAGGACAAGCTGCCGAAGGATCAAGGATACATCGTTTCCTCGTTCTTCAGCCTCAATTCGACGTATTCTAAATATGAGATCGTTTCGTACGCGGGCGTGAAGGCCATTTACCTTACTGAAGACGGCATGACGTTCGAGACGAACGGCAAGAAACTCCATATGCTCATAGAGCCGCCGAACTATCCGAACAAGGCCATCGAGCCGTTCCTGCGTTCTTCCGTTGACCAGATACCGCTGAGGTTCAGCGAACTCACGCAGGTAGTGTCCAAGAACCAGACCAAGATCATGATCGCGAAGCATCCGGTAGAGACCTTTTCGTCCTTCACCATCCTGAAGCCCACCGGGATCAACTTCGCCCTCGTGTTCTACCATCTCCCCGACGTATACGATACGTTGACCATCTTCTTCGAGAAGACGCTCAACAAGGAAGCGGGAGTTCCCATGGCGGACGCCAAGAAGGCGGCGGTGAAGGCGATAGACATCGTCAAGGAAACCATGGGCTGGCCCAGCGCAAGGGAATGACGCCGCCGAATCGGATCGTCGATCAAAAAGAACGGGCTGCCCTCTCGGGCAGCCCGTTCTTTTTTCTCGCGTATTCAGACCGTTACTTGCCGGCCCGTTCCAGCTCGATCTGCGCCACCGCCAACAAGGCGATCGGCACCGAATAGGAAGAACAGGAGACGTAGTCCAGCCCCGCCTCCATGCAGAACCGGACGTTATCGGGGTTCGCGC
This sequence comes from Spirochaetota bacterium, assembly GCA_023398155.1. Classification (GTDB taxonomy): domain Bacteria; phylum Spirochaetota; class Spirochaetia; order Treponematales; family Breznakiellaceae; genus JAEXTK01. Next base: position 1,800 of record JAEWSV010000566.1, on the reverse strand, counting down.
CGTGCTCGCCGCAGAGACCGCACGTGAGGTCCGGCCGCGTCATGCGCCCCCGCTCCACGGCCAACGCCACGAGTTCCCGTACCCGCGGATCCAGCTTGCTGAACGGGTTCCCCTCGATCAGATCGAAGAGCGTGTAGTCGGGCATGAACGCCGTGAAGTCGTCGCGCGAAATTCCAAGGGTGGTCTGCGTCAGATCGTTGGTCCCGAAGCTGAAGAACCTGCCGTACTTGGCGATCTCGCCAGCGCCGAGCGCGGCCGCCGGCAGCTCTATCATGGTCCCGATGGAATAGTGGATGGGCTTCGCGCCCTGCTCTTTGAGGAATTCCTCCTCCACGTCCACGATGCCCTTGTACGTAGAACCCTCGATCTTCTTGCCGTAAGCGATGAGCTTGAGCTCGGAGGCGTTCATCACGATGGGCACCATGATCTCCGGCCGCACGTCCACCTTCTCCGCGCGCAGCTTATTGGCCGCCTCGAAGATGGCCTTGACCTGCATCGCGTAGATCTCCGGATAGGAGACGGCGATGCGGCAGCCGCGGTGGCCGAGCATCGGGTTGAATTCGGCGAGCGCCTCGATCCGGGCGGTGATTTCCGCCTTGGAAGCCTTCTTACCCCTGCTCTTTTCGAGGTAGGCCATGAAGGCCGCGAATTCTTCGTCGTTATGAGGGAGGAACTCGTGGAGCGGCGCATCCAAGAGGCGGATGGTCACCTCTTTGCCTGCCATAGCCTTGAAGATGCCGTAGAAGTCATCCCTCTGCATGGGGCGCAGGTGCTCCAGAGCCACCGCGCGTTCCTCGGCGGAATCCGACAGGATCATCTCGCGGAATACGTTGATGCGGTCGGTCTTGAAGAACATATGCTCGGTCCGGCAGAGCCCCACGCCTTCCGCGCCGAAAGAAAGCGCGAGGTTCGCGTCGCGCGGGCTATCGGCGTTGGCGCGGACATGGAACTTCTTGACGAATTTCTTGGTCATCGCGATGAAATCGAGAAGGCCGGATTCCGCAGGATCGGGTTCGATGAGCTTAGCGGTGCCCAAGTATACGTTCGATTCCCCGTAGAACGGGACGTTGAGCGTAAGGTAGTCGCCCTCGGTGAAGGAAAGCTCGCCGAGCGAGGCTTTCTTTCCCCTGATCTTGAGTTCGGTGGCCACGAGGGACACTTTGCCGTACTGGCGGGCGACGACCGACGCGTGGGCGGAGTAACCGCCCTCAGCGGTGAACACGCCTGTGGCCACTTCGATGGCCTTGACGTCTTCGGCGAAAGTGGACGGCATGACCAGGATGAAGCGGTGATCTTCTCCCTTCTGCATGGCGAGCTTATGCGCCTCCAGGAGGGAATCGGTGCTGAAGTACACTTTGCCGATGGCCGCTCCCGGAGCCCCGGCGATCCCGCCCTTCCAGGCCTTGAGGCCCTTCGTGCTCGTACCGTCGATGATCGGATGGAGAATCTCGTTGAGACGGCCGGGTTCGATGGACTTGACGACGTAGGCGTCGTCCACGATCTTCCGCTTGGCGAGGTCCAAAAGCAACTTGATATCGGCCTGGGTAGATTTGGTATCGATGGCGCGCTGCTCGATGAGCCACAGCTTGCCCTTCTCCACGGTGAAGCGGACCTGCCGGATCTCCTTGAATTTGTCTTCCAAGGTACCGGCGATTTTTTCGAGCTGTTTAAGGTGCTCCGGGCCGATTTTCTCGATGGGCTGGCCGGAGGCGCCGATTTCGTTGAACTTCTCCCTATAGAATTCGCCCTGCAGGCGCTTTTCTCCGGTCACGACGTTGCGCGTGAAGAACGCGCCGGAAC
>JAEWSV010000505.1 GCA_023398155.1 Spirochaetota bacterium | reverse complement strand
CGGTGGATGAAGTCGATGAACTTGAGGGCCGCGTCCATGTTCTTGGCCCCCTTAAGTACGCACATGGAGTCGATATAGGCGGGGCCGCCCTCCTCGGGGATGAAGAAGTCGACGTCCTTCTTCTGATCCTCGGTGACTTCCGCGTAGACGACCTCGGCGTAGCCCTGGACGACCCAGAACTCGCCCGCGGCGAAGCCCTTGCCGAAGGCTTCGGCGTCGAACTTCACGAGGTTGGGCTTCCACTTCTCGTTGATGAGCTTCTTGGCCGCCTCGATCTGGGCCGGGTCGGTCGTGTTGACCGAGTAGCCGAGGTGCACGAGGGCGTCGCCCATGACTTCCCGCATGTCGTCGAGCATGGTCATCTTGCCGGCCAAGTCCTTCCGCTCGAAGATGGACCAGTCGCGCGGATAATCCTGGACCTTCGACTTGTTGACCGCGATGCCGGCCGCGCCGAAGTAGTAGGGCACGCTGTACTCCATCGACGGATCGTAGGTCGCCTTCTGGAGCACCACGGGGTCGATGTTCTCGAGGTTCTTGAGCTTGGACTTGTCGATCTTTTCCAGCATGCCCTCGTTCTTCATGATGGACACGTAGTCGCCGGAGGGGAACACGATGTCGTAACCCGTGCCGCCCGCCTTGAGCTTGGCGAACATCTCCTCGTTGGACGCGAAGGAATCGTATACGACGTCGATGCCGTATTCCTTCTCGAACTTCTCGATGACCGAGTCGGGCGTATAGTACGTCCAGTTGTAGATGTAGAGCTTGCCGCCAGCGGCGGAGCCCTCCGCTTTCTTGGAACAACCTGCCGCGGTAACCGCGAGTACGACGGCCGCCGCGGCGGCCGCAATGAGGCGGACCTTCTTCATCGTCCTACCCTCCCGAATAGTGTAGCGGCCCGTACGGGCCGCCGGTCCGTTGAAGGACCCGGAGCTGACTGGATCGCGCTTGCCGGAAAACGCCGCCAGCACGGGCGTATCCGGCTCCGGCCTGACGTGCGGACCGGCTGCACGGCCGCCCGTGCCCCCGAAGGGAGGGTGGCCCCCGCTTTATGGCGCCGCGCGGGTAGGCTGCGCGGCGCCGGGAATCACTTCGCCGCGATGTACTTGAGGAAGTTCCTGAGCGAATACGTAAGGACCACCGTGCCGAGGATCATGACGACCGAGAGGGCGTTGATGACCGGCGACACGCCGAAGCGGATCGCGGAGTACACGTACAGGGGCAGGGTCGTGGAACCGGGCCCCGAAACGAAAAACGTGATGACGAAGTCTTCCAGGGAGAGGGTGACTGCGGTGAGGAAGCCGGAGATGATGCCGGGCATGCAGACCGGCACGATGACGCGCAGCAGCGTTTGCCGTTCCGAGGCCCCGAGGTCGTGGGCTGCCTCGATGATCGAATAATCGAATTCGTCGAGCCGCGCCATGACCATGAGGAACACGAAGGGCAGGTTGAACGTGGTGTGCGCTATGAAGATCGTGAACAGCCCGAGCTTGAGCTTGATCCCCGCGAAAAACACGAGCAGCGACACGCCGATGATGATCTCCGGCAGGATCATGGGCAGGAACGTGATGGCCTGCACGTACGACTTGAGCTTGAACTTGTACCAGTTGACGCCGATGGCGCCGAGGGTGCCGATGACCGTGGCGGTGGCCGCGGAGGCGAAGGCGACGATGACGCTGTTGCCGAAGGCCCGCCAGAGGTCGTCAGAATCCAAAAACAGCTTCTCGTACCAGACGAGGGAGAAGCGCGTCCACCCCATGCCCTTGGACTCGTTGAACGAATACAGGATCAGCACGAAGAGGGGCAAGAAGAGGAACGCGATCGTGGCGATGAAGACCGACTGGGAAAAGGAGAACCTCTTCCGGTAGGCCCTCCGGGCGTGCCGGGCCGCCTCGCCGGAGGGAGCCGGCTTGCGGAACGCGATGATGCCGCTCATTGCCCGCCCCCGAAGGAGGAACGGACGCTCCGTCCCACCGTCTTGGCGATCGCCGAGAGGTTGTGCTCGCTCCCGTCGGCGAAGGTCCGCTTTTCCTCGGCGACGCGGACGGCGTCGCGCTTCTGCATGGCCATCATGACGAGCACGCCCGCGGTCGTCACCACGGTGATCACCATGGAGATCGCGGAGGCGAGCGGCCAGTTGCGGGTCTTGGTGAGCTGGTCCGCGATGACGTTCCCGAGCATGTACGAGTCCTTGCCTCCGACGAGCAACGGCACCGCGTAGGCGCCGAAGATCGGGATGAAGGTGAAGAGCACCGCGGTGAAGACGCCGCTCCGGATGTTGGGCAGCAATATCTTCATCATGGACTCGCTCTTCGTGGCCCCGAGGTCGCGCGCCGCCTCCAGGAGCGAAAAATCGAATTTATCGATCGTGGAGAAGAGCGGCAGGATCGCGTAGGGCAGGTACATGTAGATGAGGACGAGGATGACCGCTTCCTGGTTGTATAGGAACTGGACGTAGCTCTTTACGATTCCGAGCCGGAGCAGGATCTCGTTGAGGAAGCCGTTGTTGCCGAGTATGGCCATCCAGGCGTAGACGCGGATCAGGAAGTTGGTCCAGAACGGGATGATCACGAGGAGGAGGAGCGTCGTCTGGTTCTTGCTCTTGGCCATGAAGTAGCCGCAGGGCAAGGCGATCAGTATGGTCAGCACCGTCGCGGCGACGGATGAGAGCAGCGTCTTGAGCGCCACTGAAGCGAAGGTAGGGTTCGCCAGGGCGCGGTACGCGGCGAGCGAGAATTCGCCCTCCACGCCGCCGTAGAGCCCCTTCTTGAGGAAGCTGTAGAGCACGATGATGAGGAGCGGCGCGGCGAAGAAGAGCGTGAACCAGAGCGCCGTCGGCCCCGCGTAGCGGAGCCCGTAGTTTTTCGCGGCGGAGGGAGGTTTCACGATTCTTTCACCGCGACGATGTAGCCGTCGTCCGCGCTCCAGGAGAGGTACACGGAGTCTTTCCAGACGATGTCCGGCCCTTCGTCCGAGTAGTTCGCGTGCTGCTTGATGACCTTGATCACCGCCTGCTCGGAGATGCGGACGTAGAATTTCGTCTGGAAACCCGAATAGATCGGCTCGTCGACGACGCCTTCCAGGAGGTTGATGTCCTCCCTCTTGGTGGAGGGCTTTTCCGAGGCGATGACGATCTTCTCGGGGCGTATGGTGAAGGTTACCTGCTGGCCCTTCTTCACCGCGTCCACGGTGGTGACTTTTACGCGGCCGAGTTCGGGTATATCCAACTCCACCATCGAAACCTCGCCCGAGGCGCTTGCGGCGCGGGGAGCGGGGAGCTTCTCCACCGAGAGTACGACGCCGTCGTAGAGGTTCGTCTCTCCGATGAAGCGGGCGACGAATTCGCTCGCGGGGCTCTCGTAGATCTCGTGCGGGGTGCCGACCTGGAGGACGTCTCCCTGGCTCATGACGGCGAGGCGGTCGGAGACCGAGAGGGCCTCCTGCTGGTCGTGGGTCACGTAGATGAAGGTGATGCCGATCTTGTCGTGGATCCGGTCAAGCTCGATGAGCATGTGCTGCCTGAGCTTGGCGTCCAACGCCGAAAGCGGCTCGTCCAAGAGCAGGACGCTCGGCTCGTTGATGAGCGCGCGCGCTATGGCCACGCGCTGCTTCTGGCCGCCCGAAAGGAGGCTCGGCTTCTTGTGCGCGTGCGCCTCGAGCTCCACGAGCTTGAGGTACTCGGTCACCCTTTCCTTGATGACGGAGTTCGGCAGCTTCTTGATGCGGAGGGGAAAGGCCACGTTTTCGAACACCGAGAGGTGCGGGAAAAGCGCGTAATTCTGAAAAACCGTGTTCACGTGCCGCTTGTTCGGCGGTAGGGGGAGCACGTCGGTTCCGTCCAATGTCACGACGCCGTCATCCGGCGTCTCGAATCCCGCGATAATGCGGAGCAGGGTCGTCTTACCGCAACCGGAAGGACCGAGTAAGGAAAAGAACTCTCCTTTCTTGATCTCCAGGTTCACTTCCTTAAGCGCCCTGAAATCGCCGAACGCCTTGGATATGCGTTCGATCTTGACGTCGCTCCCTTTCAATTATGGTCCTTCAACCTCCGGTACGGCAGATGCCCGCTCGGTTCGCGCCGATACGGTCCATACGCGACAATGCGGTTTTTGATCGCCGTTGTCAATCCATGGTTATTCTTCGCGGCGTCGCATTGTTTTCTTTCTTGACCGGCTGTATGCTATTTTAGTATCTCAAGGCGAGGAAAAAAGTATGATAACGGAGACCCTTTTCGGGAAAAAAGTCGGGGGCGTCAGAGTCATCCCGCTTACGCTCAAGATCCTCGTCGTGTTCGTAGTCTTCATTCTGGTTTCGAACTTTTCGTCCAACTACATCAACCTCACGCTGAACCGCGGCGAGTTGGTGCGGCTCATGAACGAACTGCTCGTCAAGGAGCTGAAGGAAATCTATACCTTCGCCTCCAACCAGCATGATATTTTCCTTTTCTCGGGCAACCAAGCCGAGGCGAAGGAAGCGATGGAGGCGAACGCGGCTCGGGAGCTCAAGCGATCGGGATCCCTAGCCTTGGCGGCGAGGCCCGACGGCAGCATCTTCTTCCAATCCGGAGGCGTCGAGCGATTTACCGCGTTCCCGGATTCGGAGGCGCTGGCAGTCATGGCGCAGGACCGGGATACGGGCAAAGCATCCGAAGGACCGGTCTTCCCGACCATCGGCGGGCGGGAGTATTTCGGCGTTTATAAATATAACGAGAAGTGGAACGTCTTCTTGATGCGGTTGGAGGACCGGGACGAATTCTATCAGCCCACCCAGGCCATCATGTTCCAGATCGGCGCCATCATCCTCCTCATCACGCTCATTTTCACCGGCATCGGCATGGTGCTCGTCAGGTTCATCCTGCGCTTCGTGAGGAAGATCACCGAAGCCCTCATGCACATGCAGGAATCGCAGCGCCTGGAACTCATCGACCTGTCCGAGGCGCCGAACGACGACGTGACCTACCTCGGCGCGTCGTTCAACTCCTTGTCTTCTTCCATCGATAACCTAATGACCATCTTCCGGAGCTTCGTTTCCCAGGACGTCGTCCAGAGGGCGTACAAGGAAAGGGAGATCCGCCTCGAGGGTACGCAGCGCGATCTGACCATCCTCTTCACGGACATCAAGGGCTTCACGTACATGACGGAGACGCTCGGCAACGACATCATCGCCTTGCTCAACTTGCATTACGACCGCGCGATCCGCCGCATCCACGAACACTACGGAATCGTCGGATCGATCATCGGCGATGCCTTGCTCTCCGTGTACGGAACCCTGGAGACCGGGGGATCCAAGTCGCTGGAGGCGCTGTTGTCCGCGTACGAGATCCAAG
>JAEWSV010000502.1 GCA_023398155.1 Spirochaetota bacterium | reverse complement strand
TTCGTCACGTCCTGGCTCACTTCAACGGTGCCGCGGTAGGAGCCGTCCTTTCCGTAGACCGGGAAATAGCGGATGTGGATGAAATTGCCGCCCATCTCGATCCAGAATTCGGCTTCATCCTTCTCCTTGGCGCGGAAAGCCTCCACGATCCGTTCGACGATGTGCACGCTCTTGGGCGGGTGGCAGTTAGCTACGTTGCGCCCGATCACCGCGGGGCTGCGCGGGAAGATGCGCTCCTTTCCGTCCGAGTAGTAGAGGACCCGGTCGTATTCGTCCACGAAGGAGACGTCCACGGGCAGGGCCTTGAGCATGAGGTCGATCTGCTCGCTCGTCATCCAGCCCTCGCCGAGGCGTAGAGCTCCCGGTGCCTCGGAGGGCGGGGGGAGGCCCGCGGCCTCCGCACCGGCCGTTCCGACTGGAGCGGGGGCCGCCGGAGAAGGCGCCGCGTCGGCGGAGGCAGGCGGCCGGGCCGCCTCCGCGGGTCCGAGTTTGGATTCCGCGATATCCGGATCCCACTGGCCGCCGGGCGTCACCCAGGCGTACCCGATGGCCGCCTCGCCCCGCCGGACGGCGATCCAGGTACGCTCGTCCAGCTTGCGGAGGGCGGTCGGGAAGAGTATGCGCTCCTCCATGAAGAAGAGCGCCGACGCCTTGGAGGCGATGCCGCCCGCGGCAGCTCGGACGCGCCTCCAGTCGCCCGCCTCCCGCGCCTCCTCGGCCTCGCGGAAGAGGGCGCGGACCTCGTCGTGCTTGCCCCACATGACCTTGGACGGCGCGTCGAAACCTGCGGCTTCCAGGAAGGGGAAGAGCTGGTTCTCCTTGCGCGTGTAGTGGATGAGGATCTTGCGGAAATCGGCGAGCGCCGCGTCGAAGGCCGCCACCGCGGCCGAGCTCCGCGTCCAGGAGAAGGCGAGGGCCCGCCGCGCGGCGCGGAGCTTCTTGAGCGAGGCTCGGGCGGCCTCGTTCTCCGCCATGAAGGTGTGGATCGGGTGTCCGGCCACCTTCTCGGGCCGTCCCTGCTTCTCCAGGGAATTCTCGAAGACCTCGACGTGGACCTCGCAGAGGCGCTGGATCTCCTCCGGCGGCAGGCCCTCGCTCATGAGGGACTGCTCCATTGCGGCGATCTCCTCGGCGCTCACGTTCTTGACGAGGACGTCGAAATCCTTCTTCACCCGACCGACGCTCTCTCCCGCGTGCAGGCGTCCGATGATCTTCTTGAGTTCTTCCCGCTTGTACTCATCGTTCCGGATGAGTTCGCTCACAGCCACACCTCCTCAAGGACGTTTCCTTCGGGATCGACGGTGACCGACTTGATGGGCACGTTGCGCGTCGCCTTCGACCTCGCTTCCAATGCTAGTTTGACGAGGCCTCCGCAACAAGGGACGTGCATGCGCAATACGGTGAGCGTATCGATCATCGCCTCGTCGATCATGACCGCGAGCTTATCCACGTAGCGGTCCAGGCCGTCGTCCAGCTTGGGGCAGGCGATGGCGAGGGTCCTTCCCGCGAGCCACCGGGAGTGGAAGTCGCCGACGGAGAAGGCCGCGCAGTCGGCGGCGAGGAGGAGATTGGAGCCGCGGAACTGGGGGGCTCGCGGATTGACGAGGTGGAGCTGGATGGGCCACTGGCGCAGCTCCGAGGGCTGGGAGGGCCCGGGCGCGGCCGCGGACGCCGCGCCGGAGGCGGAAGCCGCGCGGGGAGACGCGGCCTTGAAGGCGAAGGCTTTCATTCCCGGGCAGCCGCCGTGGCCGCCCTCGGCGGGATGGGCGCTCAGGCTCGCCGCGGGGGTTCCGCTCGTCGCGGTAGCGCCGCTCTCTGCGGTAGCGCCGCTCGCGCCGACCGGCGCTTCGATTCCCCTTTCCGCGAGCACGCGGAGCGCGACGGCGAGATAGGCGTCCTCGCCGTGGGCGCGGAGGTGAGAGAGGTGGGCGGCGATCGTGGCGGCCCCCTTCGGCACGATGTTCTCTTCCATGACTTTCCGCTCGTCGTAGGGCTCGGCCTCGCGCTCTTCCACGGTGATGGCTCCTCTCGGACAAGTGCCGATGCAGGCCCCGAGGCCGTCGCAGAGGAGGTCGCCCACGAGGCGGGCCTTCCCGTCCACGAGCGCGAGCGCGCCCTCGGGGCAGCCGTTCGTGCAGGCCCCGCAGCCGTCGCAGAGTTCTTCGTCTATCGATATGATCTTGCGTTTCACCGTTTCCTCCTCAGGACTGTCCCTATCATAGCGGGTCCGGCCGGCCGGAGATGTAACCGGGGTTACGGGCGGCGCGTTTTCTTGAGGATCGCGGGAATCGGCGTTCGACATTGTCCGCGGATTACGGTATCTTCGGTGCGATGGACGACGCGAACGACGGCGTTTCCGCCGTCGACCTGCTCCGCGCGAACGAACTCCTCGCGCGCGGAGACTACCGGGGGGCGGTGGCCTTGCTCGAACGCCTCGTGGCCGAGGACCCGACCGAGTGCGCGGCCCTCACCGCGCTCGGCATCGCGTTCACCGAAGGCGGCGAGCACCGGAAGGCGTTGAAGGCCCTCCGGAGGTCCATCCAACTCAAGGAAGAGGACGGGGATGCCCACGAAGCCCTCGGCTGCGCCTACTTCCGGCTCGGCGAGCTGGAAAACGCGAAGCGCCACCTCTCCCGGGCGCGGGAACTCGCGCCGGAAGACGGCGGCGTCTTGCGGAACCTCGGCGTGGTCATCGACCGGCTCGGGGATTTCGAAGCCGGGGCTTCTCTCATAGAACGGGCCTGCGCGCTCAACAAGTGGGATTACCAGGCCGTCTACGCCCTCGCGTCGGTGCGCCTCAGGCAGGGCGAGATAGAAGCGGCTTTGGAGCTCTTGGAGCGCATCGCCTCCGAGGATTCGCCCGCGGACCTCAAGGTCCTCGCCATCGACCACGTCCACAATCTCCGGCGTTACCTCAAGGCTTAGGCGCACCTTCTTAGGCGCCCCGCGCTACCGCCGCGACCTCAATCGAAGGCTACGGCCGCGTAGTGGACGCTCTTGCGCGTCTCTGCGCCGGCCTCCGCCGAAGAAGCCCTCGCCACGAGATGCGAGCTCCTGCCGGAGAGCAGCCGCGTCCCGAGCAAGGCCGCGCAGGCGGCTGCGCCGCAGGCGGAAATCTTACCGCTTCCCAGGCCCGCGAAGATCCCGTCGCGGTCGCCCTCAAGGAGCAGGTTCAAGAAGGCTTCGGCGTGGAGGCGGGAGCTCGGCGTTTCCAGGTGGTCGCAGAGGTTCGTGGAGACGATGAAGAGGGTCGAGTCGGCGATCGGATCGAAGACGAGGTCCAGGGCACGGGAGAGGGCAGCCGCCGTGGAGGGTTTCTCGCCGGCGACGAGCACGGGCACGAGGGAGGCGGAGGGAAAACAACGCTTCACGAAGGGGAGCACGATCTCGATGGAGTGTTCCGCGAGGTGGGGGATGTCGTTGGTGACGAAACAGGTTCCGCAGGTCCCGAGTTCCTCGCAGAGTTCGAGGTCGACGCTTATGTCCCCGAGCGGGGTCTGGAAGCAATCGGAATCGCTCAGGAAGATGCCATCGTCGCGTCGCTCGTGTACGGGGCCGAGGACCACCACGGCGGAGGGCTCGCGGCCCGATGCCGCGGAAAAGGCGGCCGCCATGATCTTGCCCGAGATTTCCCAACCCGCGTGGGGGGTGACGATCGCGCGGGCGAGGCCGCCGTGGCCCGGCCGTACCTGGAGGGCGTCCAACGCGGCCTCGGCCTCGTCCCGCTCCTCCGGATAGAAGACGCCCGCCATGATGCTCGCCCGCCGCCTCGTTCCCGCTCCGTCAAATCCGATCATGAGTCAAGTGTAGGCCCGGCCGGACCGGGACGCAAGCGGCGGCAAGGAACGATCATTCCTCCCGGCAACTCTCCAGTGCGGCGAGTCGCGCCTCGTCCAGCTTGACGCGGAGGTTCTTCTCCTGGGTCGGGAGGACGAGGCCCTTCGGGCCGTCCTTGGCGCGGCGGAGGTACTTGGCTTGGGTATAGTACAGGTCGCCTTCTCCCGCGTTCCTGCCCTTGGAATAGAAGAGGGCGAGGTTTCCCGCGTCCAGGAGCACGTCGAGGGGGACGGTCTTCCCCGCCCGCGCCTTCACGAAGACGTAGGCCCCCGGGTAGTCGCGGGCGTGGAGCCAGAGGTCGGATCCCTTCACGTGGCGGCGGAGGAGCTCGTCGTTTTCCGCCGCGGCCCGTCCCACCACCATGAGCCATCCGTTGCGGCGGAAGGAGAGTCCGGGCCGCTTCTTGTCCTCCGGTCTGGAGACCGTCTTGAGCGACCGGATCGCCTTGAGGAGGCGGAGGGGATTCTCCTCCGCGAGGAGCCTCGTCCGGTCCGCCTCGAGCTTTTCGAGCGTCGCGCGCCCCGCAGCGAGCTCCGCCTCCACGTCGGCGAGGCCGTTCTTGGCTTTGCGGTACTGTTCGTAGTAGCCCTCCGCGATCTGCGGCAGGGTCTTCTTCTGCTCCAATCGGATGCGGACCGTCTCGTCGGTGTAAAAATTAACCGTCTCGAGCCATTCTTGACCGGGGGGGACGGTCCCGATGGCGGCCATCACGAGGTCCCCGTACTGTTTCCACTTGTCAGCCGCGGCGTAGTCGGCCCGCTTCTCTTCCAGGGATTCCAGGGAGGCGCAGAGGCGGTTTATGCGGGTCTCGAAGGCCTTGCGCGTCTGTTCCCGGAGGGCCTCTAGCGACAGGGCGCCCGCGTGCTCCGCGTACCAGGCGTCCACGCGCTCGTTGAAGGAGCCCGAACCGGGGAGGTCGCGGACGGCGAACTCCTTGACCGGCCGGTCGTCAGCCCTTCCGGCTGCCGCCCCCGGGACTGCGGCCGCTGCGGCCGAGGCCCTCTCGCTGGCCGCCTCCCGCGCGGCGATCTCTTCCTCGGGAACGTACCGCCCGCCCGTGACCTCGCCGCGCTTGGGGCTCCGCCGCATGGCGTCCAGGACCGTCCCCGCCTCGTCGGTGACCACCACGTTGGCGGCGTTGGACCAAAGGCGGACGTAGAGGCGGAAGCGTTCCTCGCCGTGATGGACGGAAAGGCGGACGATGCGGTCGGTGCCGAGCTGGACGGCTTCGTCGATCCGCGCGTCCACTATCCTGGACTTGAGGAATTCTGCGAAGCGGAGGGGCTTGTCGCTACGGGGAACCGCTCGGAAGGTTTCGTGGATGCGGCAGGCGCCGGGGGTGAGGGCCACGAGTACGGCGCGGGCTTTTCCTTCCTTGTAGACGTTGAGGGCGAGCACGTCGTAGGCGGTCTGGACCACCTTCTGGATCTGGGCGCCCGCCAAGTCCAGCTCGGAGAGCACGAGGTCTATTTCCTTCCAGTTAAGCGACATCGATTTTTCCTCCTTCTCCTCTGCACCACACCGCGGTCACTTCCAGGCCCGCGTCCAGCAGCACGAGGTCGGCGTCGTATCCGGGGCGGAGGCGGCCCTTGCGATCCGCGACGCCGATGGCGGCGGCCGGGACCGCGGAGGCGGAGAGGAGGGCTTCGTGGACGGGAAACCCTGCCTCGCGGACGAGGACGCGCACCATGCCGTCCAGGCTCGTGACCGAGGATGCCAGGCTCGACCTATCCTTCAGCATGGCTACCCCGTCCACGACGATGGCCTCCTGGCCGCAGATGTAGAGCTTCTCCTTGCCGCTTAAACCGGCCGCCCTGCTCGCGTCGGAACAGACGAGGAAACGGTCGCTTCCCTTGCACCGCCAGGCCACCTGCAGCAGCTCGGCCGGCACGTGGCGGCCGTCGGCGATGAGTTCGGTGAAGACGCGGTCGTCGGTGAGGGCGGCTTCCAGGGCGCCCGAGACGCGGAAGGGTCCGACTTTGCGGACCGAGGCCATGGCGTTGTAGAGGTGGGTCGCCATCGTCATACCGCGGTCCGCGGCCTTCCGGAAGGTGGCGGCGTCGGCGTCCGTGTGCCCGCCCGAGACCACGATGCCGAGTTCCCGCAGTCGCGGTATGGCGTCCAGCACGCCGTCGAGTTCGGGGGCCACGGTGATGCGGCTGATGACGTCGGCGTTGGCCTCCACGAGGGAAAGCGCGTCGGCGTCGAAGGGGAGGAGGCGCTCGGCCGCCTGGCAGCCCTTGAAGCGCGGATTGATGAAGGGACTTTCGAAGTGGGCCCCGAGCGCCTCGGCGCGGCCCGGCTTTTGGGTCCGCATCGACCGACGCACGAGGTCGAAGGCGGCTTCCAGGACCGGGACGGGATCCACGGAGAGAGTCGGCGTCCAGGCGGTGACTCCATGGCGGCGATGGTGGGCCTCCGTGCCCACTATGGCGGCGTCCGTGCCGTCGTTGACGTCGACGCCGGCCCCGCCGTGGCAGTGGATGTCGATGAAGCCCGGAGCGAGGATGCAGCCGGACCCGTCCGCCACCGCGATTCCCGCCGCGCGCGCGGGCAAATCCGTTCCGATCTCGACTTCGGCGATATGGTCTCCGACTACGGTCACCCGTCCCGGCTCGAGTCCGTTTTCCAGGGCCAGGAGGGCGCCCTCGACGACGAAATCCATGCGATGCTCCCGCGAAAAAGGCTGCCGACACTGTAGCAGCTTTCGGCCCTTCTTGCAGGATACGGTGGCCAAGGCGGCCGGGACGGGGTACACTTTACGGAATGAAAAGCCACCTCGCCCGCTTCCTCCGTTCGCCGCTCGGCCTCGCGGTCCTGGCCGTCGACGCGGGGCTCTCCGCCGCCCTCGCCGTCACGGGCATCCTCGCCCCTCCGATGGCCGGCCTCGCCTTCCTCCTCCTCGCGTGCCTGTCCTTCCTCGTATTGCTGCAGACGAAGTGGGGCGCGACGGCCGTGGTGGCGGAAAAGGACCGCGAGCGCGAGGAACGGGACGCGCGCATACTCGGCGGCGTGGCCGCGGCGCGGAAACGGCTCTCTCTGCTCCGCATCGCGGACCCGGCGGTCGCATCCGCGCTCGAACGCCTCGTCTACGCGGCGGGTAAGTACCTGGAGGCCGCGGTCCGCGGCCTGGATCGGGATCCCGCGGCCGAGGACGCGGTGCTCGGCGCCGTGGAAGCCATCGACGATTACCTTAGGCTGGAAGACGCCAAGAGTTCGGGACGGCGCTTCCGCGGGGGCGGCGAACGCGCCGAGCGCGGGGACGGCGAAGGGCAGGAGACGGGAAACGCCCTGGCCGAGCGCACCGGCCGCGCCCTATCCG
>JAEWSV010000500.1 GCA_023398155.1 Spirochaetota bacterium | reverse complement strand
CTCCAGAGCGGCATGGAACTCACCGACTGTTCGCTCCGCGCGGGCGACTCCATCCTTTCCCCGTCCTGCGGCGTAGTTCGCGTCGACCGCCTCATCGCCCTCACCTTCACCGCCTTCGACGACGCCGAGCGCGCCGCCCTCGAAACGTACCTCCAAGAACGCCCGCTCCGCGAACGCAAGCACCTCGGCTAGCGGCCGCAGGGCTTCCTCCCGCGCGCGGCCGCCTCCGCCCTCGCGGCGGCTCAACCCTCGACCGCGGCGCCGCGACCGCGGCCGGCCCCGATCGGCGATCCGGGCTCGGCCGGGCCCGGTATAGGCGCGGGCCGCGCGCATTGCCGCGGATCGCCCGAGGTCGTATAGTTGAGGTGGAGGTACCGAATGAGCATCGCCAGTTATCTCGGAACCGCGCCCCTCTTCGAGATCGCCAAATACGAAGGCGGTCCGCCCCAAGACGCGGTAGCCTTCTCCGGCGCGCCGCGCCAGCACCCCTTCGAGCCGGACAAGCTCATCCTCGTATTCGAGCCCTTCGGCGAAAAACCCGCGATCATGGAATTCAAGCTCGCAGACGTGATCCACGTCGAGGATCTGCCCGCCCCGGTCACCGAGCGCGGTGAAGGCGTCAGGCTCGTCCGGATATGGGTCCGCCGCGGCGCCTTCGGCGTGATGCACGAGCCCTTCGAGGTCCAGGATCCCATCCGCCTCATGAAAAACTCCAAGGACTTGCACGAGCGCGTGCTGAAGAGCTTCAGGTAGAGGGCGCCGTGAACGCGGTCCCGAGATTCTTCCGAGTCGAAGGATCGGCGCCGGAAGGCGCCGATCGGGAAGGCGCCGCGCCGGCAGGAGCCGCGCCGTCGAAAGCCGGCCTGCCCGCGATCCGCTGCGAACTCTGCCCCCACCGATGCCGCATCCCCGCGGGCAAGGCTGGGCTTTGCCGCGTCCGCGCGAATCAGGGCGGCCGGCCCGCCCTCCCCTTCTACGGCCGCGTCTCCGCCCTCAGCATCGATCCGATCGAAAAGAAACCCCTCTACCATTTCCGGCCCGGCTCGTCCATCTTGTCGGTCGGCTTCGTCGGCTGCAACCTCCGCTGCCCGTTCTGCCAGAACTGGGAGATTTCCCAGGCCACGGACGCGGCCGCGCGTACGCTTTCTCCCCGCGCGCTCGTGGATGAGGCCCTGGCCGCGAAATCTTTCGGCATCGCGTACACCTACTCCGAGCCGACAGTCCATTTCGAATACGTCCGGGACGCGATGGAAGCCGCGCGGGAGGCAGGTCTCGCCAACGTCCTGGTGACGAACGGAGGCATCCTGGAGGGCCCCGCGCGGGAACTGCTCGCGCTCACGGACGCCGCGAACGTCGACCTCAAGGCCTTCAACGCGCCCACCTACTGGCGCGTCCTCGGTGGCGACCTCGCGACCGTCATGCGCTTCATAGAGGTCGCGGTGGAACTCGGCGTCCACGTGGAGGCCACGACCCTGGTGGTTCCGGAACTCAACGACTCGGAAGACGAGACGGACGCCTGCGCGAGTTTCCTCTCGGGCGTCTCGACGGACCTGCCCTGGCACCTCTCGGCCTATCGGCCCGAGTACCGGTGGAACGCGCCGCCGACCAGCGCGGACTCCTTGCGCCGCATCGCGGAGCGCGGCCGGAAAAAACTCTCCTACGTGTACGTGGGCAACATCGTCGGCGAATCGAACGATACCGTTTGTCCGCATTGCGCCGCCGTGGCGGTACGCAGGAACGGCTATCGGGTGGACGCGACGGGACTGGCCTACGGAAGCGGCCCGAGCGGCACGAGCTGCCGCTGCGCACGCTGCGGAGGATCGCTCCCGTTCAAGTGAGCCGGAGCGTCCGCCGCGCGGAACGGGGACGGCGAAGCGGCGTCTCAGGCGTCAGCGGAGGACCAGGACGGCGGCGACGGCCACGGCGACGAGGGCGAAGGCCGTGACGAGATACACCCAGAGGGGCAACGCGCCGACGTTTTCCGGCCTGGCCGTACCGCGGAGGCCGTCCTTCCGAACGAACGGCGCGGAGCCCGCTCTCTCCCCTGTCGCGCGGTCCGGCCCTGCCGAGGAATACCCGCACGAAGGACATCCGTCGGAAAAAAGATGCTCCGACCCGGTGAAGGCGCATTTCGGACAGCGCACGGAAGAAAAGAGCCGGCCGCAACCCGGGCATCGGACCGCCTTGCGGGGAACTTCCGTGCCGCAATTCTCGCAAAAGAAATGAGGCGATCGGCTCATCGGTACGACCCGGCGAGCAACCGGTCGGCGGCGGCCAGGGCGGCCGCGTCGGCATCCACCGATACGACGACCGGACCGCCGGACGCCCGCTCATCCATGCTCCGGTACCGCTCGCCGCCGCCCTCGGCCATGGAGGCCCGGTACGCCTTCGACACGCCGCTCGCGACGGTGAGGAGGCGTTCGGCGCCGAGGCGGAATTCCGCGAAGGAGGAAGAACACGATAGGGAGCCCGTTACCGCCGCACTGCGGCCGTACAGGGGAGCTTCTTCCGCTACGACGCATTCGGCCGTAAGCGCGTAGTTTTCATACAAGAAGAGATATTGCGTGAAAGTGTTACAGTCCGAGCGCGAAGCCGAAACGGGGTGACCGAAGAGCAGGAACATGAACGCTATGAAATCGCGCTCGGCCGCGGCTTCAGCGAGGACTGCCGAAACCGTAACGCCGGTGGGCCTTCCCCATTCGCCGCGCGCGAGTCTCTTGCCGAGCTCAAGGAAGACCGGATCGTAGCGGAGGACGAAACGGAGGGGCGTCGACACGGGCCCTCCCTCAGCCGACGGCTTTTTCCTTGGCGGCCGGTTTCTCCGCCTTTTCCGCCTTTTCCGCCTTTTCCGCTTTCTCCGGCTTGGAAGGCGCGGCGTCGGAAGACGAAGAGACCGGCGCGGACGCGGCCTTCTTGCTGCCGCCGTTATCGGTGACGTAGAATCCCGACCCTTTGAATATGATTCCGCTTCCGCCGTTGATGAGTCGTCGAATATCTTTACCGCATTCCGGGCAGGTTTTGAGGGGTTCGTCCTTCATACTCTGGAACGCCTCAAACTGGTACCCGCAACTTTTACACTCGTATTCGTAGGTAGGCATGTCGATGATCCGTCCTCTAGCGCGTAGAAAATTCTATTGTTTGAAATATATCGATAGGTCTACGCAAAGTAAAGCTATCTCCTCGGCCGTCAAGGCTTCGGGCCGTAGGATCACGACCGGGCCATCCACCTTCGGAGCGGAGGAAAGGATCGTCCTGAGGAAGCTCATGAGCGGGAAATCGTCCTTGCCGTCCAAGGCCGAGCGGGCGAGCTTCAACATGGCGACCAGGGCGCGGGAACGCTCCGCCGACGCCGCGACGAGACGGACCTCCAGGAAATACCGTTCCGTCTCCGTATCGGGAATGAGAGAGAAGACGAGGTCGTTCACGGGAGGGCGGATCGGTACTCCCGCGCCGGCGAGCGCGCCGGCGATGGCGGACGCGGGCTCGCTCACCCATCCGGATAGCGACGCCCCGTTCCCGGCCGCATCATATTCCGCGGGCGGAGTCGGGGGCGGCGCGGAAACGAAAGGTTCACCGTCCGAGAGTACTGCGCGGCCGCGGCGGAAAGCGAGCGAAACGCCCTCGTCCGACCTCCAGTATCGCGCGCCCGTCTCGGCCGTCCGTTTCTTCCATGCCGGGCTCAGAGCTAGGGAAAGCGAGCCGCGGACCGTCGGGTAACGTCCGTCCGCGGCGATGAAGTAACGTCGCGGACCTCCCGCGCCGTAAAGGGCGACCGCGGCGGACTCGGTCAGGTCCAGCGCCGCGGAGGCCTTGGCCGCGGAAGGGATTCGCCGCGAAATAGCGGCGAGGAGGGGCCGAGCGGCGGCCACGTCGAGCAGGAAATAGACCGCCGCGCCATCGGCGAGCCCATCGAACTCGCCCGCCGGACGGACCGCGGCCTCCTTCACCGTGGCGCAGGAGGCCGCCAGCAAGGAAGCGAGGATCAGGACCGCGGAGAAAAAGGTCAGGCCTTCGCGATAGAGACGCGCCACGATTCCTCGCCGGCCTCAACTTCCGTCATCCCGCCGATATCGCCCCAGACGACCGAGGTCGCCAGGGTCTCGGAAGCGACGTACTCGGAAAAGGCTTCCCAGGCCTTCTTGAGCCGATCGGAGCCCGAGAGGCGCACCGAGATGCGGTCGGTGACGTCGAAGCCGGACTCCTTCCGGAGATTCTGGACCCCGCGCACGAGGTCGCGGACATCGCCTTCCAGGGAGAGCTCCTCGGTGACCTCGGTATCCAGGCCGACGGTGAGAGTGCCCTCGTTGGTGACTTTCAGGTTGGCCTTTTCCGAGCGCCGGACCTCCACCTTCTCGGTGGTAAGGTCCACCGTCCTGCCGGCGATCTCCACGGCGAGCACGGCCCCGTCCAGGAGGCCCTGGATCTCGGCCTGGCTCAGGGATTCGATCCGCTCGGCGGCGAGCTTCATATCCTTGCCGAGTTCCTTGCCGAGTACCCTGAAATTCGCCTTGGCCTGGTACTCGACCAGGTCTTCCTCGTTGTCGCGGAAGACGACCGTCTTGACGTTGAGCTCCTCGCGGACTATCTCCTCCATTTCCAGGAGGACCTTCTTCTCTTCCGGATCGCGGGTGACGAGTTCCACGGTGCGCAGGGGCTGGCGTACCTTGACGTTGTACTGGTAGCGGAGCGACCTTCCCATGGAGACCGCGCGGCGCACCACCTCCATCTTGTATTCGAGCGCCGCGTCCTTCCGGGCCGCGATCGGACGCGGGAAGTCCGCGAGGTGCACCGACTCGGGATCGCTCTCCAGCCGGAGGTTACGCCAGATGGCGTCGGCGGTGAAGGGCATGAAGGGCGCCGCCACGAGCGTGAGGGTGCGGAGGACGCTGTAGAGCGTACCGTAGGCCTCGGCCTTGTCCGAATCGTTCTCGCTCCGCCAGAAGCGGCGGCGGGAGCGGCGGATATACCAGTTGTTGAGCAAGTCGATGAACTCGACGATGGGGTCGATGGCCCGGGACATGTCGTAAGCGTCGAGCGCCGCGCTCACCTTCTCCACAAGG
Source organism: Spirochaetota bacterium (assembly GCA_023398155.1). Taxonomy (GTDB): domain Bacteria; phylum Spirochaetota; class Spirochaetia; order Treponematales; family Breznakiellaceae; genus JAEXTK01. The sequence goes on along the minus strand of JAEWSV010000500.1, from coordinate 3,624 downwards.
GTCTCGGCGGTTGAGAGGATCCACTTGTCCAAAGGATTCGATGGATTCTCGGGCGAAGCGGTCGGGGAAGCCGCGTCGATATTCGCGTAGGTCACGTAGAAGCTGTACGAGTTCCAGAGCGGAATGAGGATGCTTTTGAGGACCTCGCGCACGCCGTCGTCGGAGTAGCAGAGGTCGTCGGCCCGAACCACCGCGGAGTGCATGAGGAAGAGGCGGAGGGCGTCCGCACCGAACTTATTGATGACGAGCATCGGATCGGTGAAGTTCCGGAGGCTCTTGGACATCTTCTTGCCGTCCGCGGCGAGCACGATGCCGGACACCACGCAGTTGCGGAACGCCGGCTTCTTGAAGAGAGCCGCCGCCAGTATCGTGAGCGTATAGAACCATCCGCGCGTTTGGTCCAGGCCCTCGTTGATGAAGTCCGCGGGGAAGTGCGAGTCGAAGAATTCCTTGTTCTCGAAGGGATAGTGGTTTTGGCCGTAGGGCATGGCCCCCGACTCGAACCAGCAGTCCAAGACCTCCGGGATGCGCTGCATGGAAGCGCCGCAGGCGCAGGGAATCGTGATCTTATCCACGAAGTGCTTGTGGAGGTCGGTGGCCTCCACGCCCGAAAGCTCCTTGAGCTCAGCGCGGCTACCCACGACGGTCATCTTGCCGCAGTCCGGGCATTTCCAGATCGGAAGCGGATTGCCCCAGTAGCGGTTACGGCTGATCGCCCAATCGCGGGCGCCCTCCAACCACTTTCCGAAGCGGCCGTCCTTGATGTGGTCCGGAACCCAGTAGATGGTATCGTTGGCGGCCAGCATGTCGCCCTTGATCTTCTGGACGTCCACGAACCAGGAACCGACCGCGCGGTAGATGAGGGGGCTCGAGCACCGCCAGCAGTGCGGATAGGCGTGGAGGATCTGCTCGCGCTTGACGAGCTTGCCCTCGGCCTTGAGCCGCTCCATGATGGCCTTGTCGGCGTCCTTCACGAAGAGGCCCTGGTAGTCGGAAACTTCCGCGGTGAAGCGGCACTCGGCGTCTACGGGACAGATCGTGGGAACTCCCGTACCCTTGAGCACGCGCTGGTCGTCCTCGCCGAAGCCGGGGGCCGTGTGCACGATGCCCGTGCCGTCCTCGGTGGAGACGAAGTCGCCGGGATACGTACGGAAAGCGTTACTCTCCGCGGCGGACGCGAAGTACGGGAAGAGCGGTTCGTACGTGATGCCGAGGAGCTCGCTCCCCTTCTTCTTCCAAACGACCGTGTAGTCTTCAGGCTTCTTGTAGTACGCGGAAAGGCGAGCTTCGGCCAAGAGATATCGTTCGGCCCCGTCCTGCACGAGTACGTAGTCGATGTCAGGCCCCATCGTGAGGGCCAGGTTCGAAGGGAGCGTCCACGGCGTCGTGGTCCAGGCGAGGAGGAAAGTGGCCCTGTCGGCCTTGCCGTCCGCGAAACCGGAATGCTTAGCGGCGGGCGAGTCCGCGGCGGCGCCCGTCACCTTGAACTTGATGGTGATGGCCGGATCGTGGACGTCCTTGTATCCGCCCAGGTTGAGTTCGTGGTTGGAGAGGACCGTGGCGCATCGCGGGCAATACGGGAGGATGTAGTGGCCTTCGTACAGGAGGCCTTTCTCCGACAGGCTCTTCATCACCCACCAGATGGACTCCATGTAGTCGCTTTCCATGGTCTTGTAGTCGTTGTCGAAGTCCACCCACCGGCCGGCGCGGGTCATGATGGTCCGCCACTCCTGCACGTAGCGGAGGACGGACGCGCGGCAGGCCTCGTTGAACTCGGCGACGCCGAAGCGCTCGATGTCGGTCTTGGAGTTGAGGCCGAGTTCCTTTTCGATGAGGTTCTCGACGGGGAGGCCGTGGCAGTCCCAGCCGAAACGGCGCTCAACCTTCATCCCCTTCATGGTCTTATAGCGGGGGATGATGTCCTTGATCGTACCGGGGACGAAGTGGCCGAAGTGCGGCAGGCCCGTCGCGAAGGGAGGGCCGTCGTAGAATACGTACTCCTCCGCGCCTTCGCGCTGCGCGATGGACCTGCGGAATATGTCGTTTTTCTCCCAGAAAGCGAGGACTTCCTCCTCCATCTTGGGGAAATCTACTTTGGGCTCCACACTGTCGTACACTTGATGCCTCCAGGTCGACGAATCGCCGCCCATTATGCCATATTTGATTCTACGATTTCCACCCTTGGAGGGACTTCTTGTCCGATGCCCACGCGGTGCCGCACCGAGAGAACCCGGAGGAACGAGCGGAACGAGCGCTGGTCATCCTCCGAACGCTTTCCCCTTCGTATCCCGACCTCGTGCCCATGCTCCATTTCAGGAGTCCCTTCGAGCTTCTCGTGGCGACGGTCCTCTCCGCCCAATGCACCGATGCCATGGTCAATCGCGTGACCCCAAGCCTCTTCGCCCGCTTCCCTTCTCCGGCTGCCCTCGCCGAAGCGCCGCTCCCCGAGCTCGAGGATATCGTCCATCCCACCGGCTTCTTCCGCGCCAAGGCGCGCAACCTGAAGGCGCTTTCCCGCCTCCTCGTCGAGCGTTTCGGCGGAGAAGTCCCGCGGACCATGGAAGAGCTCGTGACGTTGCCGGGCGTCGGCCGAAAGACCGCGGGCGTCGTGCTCTCGGCTTGCTTCGGAGAGAGCGCCATCATCGTGGACACCCATTTCGGCCGCGTCTGCCGCAGGCTGGAGCTCGCCCGGGCGGAGGAGCCCGCTCGTTTGGAGCGGGAGATCGCGGAGCTCCTTCCGCGCGAGCGCTGGACCGAGGCGAGCCACGTCCTCAACCGGCACGGAAGGGACTACTGCAAGGCCCGTTCCCCCCTTTGCGGAGGCTGCCCCGTCGCGGCTTTCTGCCCCGCTGCCTTTTCCTTTTCCAGCAAAGATATTTCTTGACTTTTTTATCGAATCTCTCGTATCGTATATAACAAATTCTATAGAGGGTGATACATGGCCAAACAGAAAATCGCGGCGGCCCCTTCGATCCGCCGATTGCCTTCATATTTGCATATCATCCGTCAAGCGGAGCGCGACGGAAATGAGTATATATCGGGTACGGTCATTGCCCAGGAACTCAACCTGGAGCCCATCCAGGTCCGTAAGGACCTGTCCATCACCGGTATCATCGGAAAGCCGAAGAAAGGCTACCCCATCCACGCCCTCGTGGCGGCGATAGAGCACTTCCTCGGTTGGGATTCGCTCCGGGACGCGGTGCTCGTCGGCGTCGGGAACCTCGGATCGGCCCTCATCGGCTACCAAGAATTCCACTTCCACGGGCTCAACGTTGTGGCGGCCTTCGACCAGGATCCCAAGAAGATCGGGACCAACGTGCACGGCGTCCCCGTCCTTTCGATCGGGACGGTCGAGCTCCAGGTGAAGAACCTCGGGGTCAAGATGGCCATCCTCACCGTGCCGTCCTCCTCCGCCCAGGAAACGACCGACGCCCTGGTCCGCGGCGGCATCACCGCCATCTGGAATTTCACGAACGTAAAGCTCAAGGTGCCCGAGAGCGTCGTAGTTCAAAAAGAGGATCTCTCCTCCGGCTACGCCATGCTCTGCGTCATGCTCCACGCTAAGAAACTCGAAACCGGCGATGAGTGAGGGCGGGACCGAAGAAAAAACGTCCGCCCAGGCGG
>JAEWSV010000498.1 GCA_023398155.1 Spirochaetota bacterium | reverse complement strand
CTCAACCGCATCTATACGCGGAACCTTGAGCCCATAACCCAGATAGCGGAAGCGAATTTCAACGCCCTCTACCACGTCAACAACGCATACCGATTCATCATCGTATTGTCCGACGCCGAACTCCAGGAGCGTGCCGAAGACGCCAAAAGATACGATGCAGAATTCAAGAAGCGCGTCGAGCGCTTCCGTTCGGCGCTGGACGATTCCCAGGAAGTGGCCCTCCTTGACGACCTGGAGAGCAAATGGGCCGAATACCTATCCAAGTACGCCGAATTCGAGCGTTTCGCCCTGGCACACCGGTCCTATGAAGCGAACATGTATTTATCCGAGACTCTGCGGCCAGCCTACGATACCGCGGCAGCCGCTATGGGTATACTCGTCGAATACAACAAGAACCTCGCGGAACGGGCGAACCAAAACGGAAACGCCATCGCGGGCGGAATCACCGCGATGATGGTCGTCCTAGTCCTCATCGGCGCTTCGGTCGGAATTCTCCTGGCCATCTTCATCACCCGGTCCATCGCGAACGCGGTCGGCGGCGAGCCCGCTGCGATCGCGGCGATGGCTGAACGGTTCTCCGAAGGTTACCTTGAAATCCAGGATCATCGGGAAGGGGAGCGGCTAAAAGGCATCAACAAGTCCCTGACCGAAATGGGGTATCGCCTGCGAGAACTCGTAGCGAAGGTCCAGACCGCCGTCACTGAGGTGGCTACCGGCGCGGAGGAGATCAGTTCCGCGGCCCAACGCATGAGCGACGGAGCGACCGAACAAGCCGCCAGCGCGGAGGAGGTCTCCGCTTCCGTTGAGGAGCTCGCGGCGACGGTCAAGCAGAATACGGATAATTCCCTCGCGACCGAACATATCTCGCGCAAGGCTTCAGCGGACGCTGGAGAGGGCGGGATCGTGGTCAGCCAAGCGGTCGGCGACATGAAGGAGATCGCGAATCGGATCGGCATCATCAACGAGATCGCGCGACAGACCAACCTCCTGGCCCTCAACGCCGCGATAGAAGCGGCGCGCGCCGGCGATGCGGGGAAAGGGTTCGCGGTCGTCGCCTCCGAAGTCCGCAAGCTCGCCGAACGGTCGCAAAAGGCCGCGGAAGAGATAACGCAACTCTCCGGCTCCACCGTCCAAAGCGCGACTAAGGCGGGGGAAATCATCGGTCGAATAGTGCCGGATATCAAGAAGACGGCGGATCTCGTGCAGGAGATCACCGCCGCGTCAAAGGAGCAAACCGCGGGGACCGAGCAGATCGGGACCGCGCTCGTCCAGTTGGATACGGTAATCCAGCAGAACGCGTCGGCGAGCGAAGAGATGGCCTCCATGTCTGAGGAGCTCTCCGGCCAAGCCGCGCAACTTTCCGCTACCATGTCCTTCTTCAAGCTCGGCGGAGGCGCGGAGGCGGGACGGACCATTGCGGGAACTGCCGCGCGGCGGAAGGCGGCCGAGCCGCAGCAGGCGGCGCCGAAGCCGCCGCGGAGAGCCGCTGGGGCCGAAACGGCCAAGCTCGTCCCCGCCGCGGGAAAGACCGCGATCGCGCTGCGCCCGCAATCGAACGACGTCGATTTTGAGGAATTCTGACGCTTCTCCGGCCGCCTCAGATCCGGCCGAATAGCTTCAGGAAGAAGAGCGCGACGCTGTCGAAGGCTCGCTTCCAGATATTGCCCTGCCGCACTTCGGAGGCGGCAGCGAGCGGAACGCGCCTGAGTTCTCCGAATTGGTCGGAGAAGACGAGTTCCGCGAGCGTATCTCCCTCGGCGATGGGAGCGACCGGCGCGGGATTCCGGCGGAGTTCCCAGGTAACCGTCTCGGCGCGGTCGTTTCCCGCGGTGAACTCCAGTGGCGCCGTGGGGACGAGGGCCACTTCGTTCCGCTGGCCCTTCCAAATCCGGATCGGGTCCAAATGTTCTACTACCGGCCGTATCGTACGGAAGTGGGCGAATCCCCAGCCGAGGAGGCGCCCGCCGTCCTCCGCGCGGACGCGTCCTCCCTGCGCTGAGTTGACGCCCGGTCCCCCGAGCAATACCGCGAGGAGCCGCGTTCCGCCTCTCCGCGCGGTGAGCACGATGTTATAACCGGATTCGGGCGTAAAGCCCGTTTTTAGACCGTCCACGCCTTCGATTTCTCCGAGAAGGAGGTTGCGGTTGTTCTGGATGACGGTACCCGGTCTGTCTTGGAAGGTCTCGGGAAGGTTGAAGGGCTGGGGATAGGCGAACTCGCGCACAGCATGGAATTCCGAAAGCGTTTCCGGATGGCGGTCGAGGTAGATCTTGCAAAAGGCCGCAAAATCCCGCGCGGTGGTGAGATTGAATTCGGAATAGCCTGAAGGATCGACGAAGTGCGTTCTGGCGAGACCGAGGGCGCGGGCCTCGCCGTTCATGCGCTCGACGAAGGCGTCGACCGATCCGGCGGTATGGATGGCCGCGGCGGCGGCCGCGTCATTGCCGGATGCCACCGCCATGCCGAGCATGACTTCCCTGAGCGTCACGCGCTGTCCGGGAGCCAGGAACATGAGACTGGACCCCCAGGGCTGACGGACGGCCCAGGTCTCGCGCGGTAAAGCCACCCGGTCGTCCAGGGAGAGGCGGCCTGAGGCCACGTCCTCCAACACCAAATGCATGGTCATGAGTTTGGTCAGGGAAGCGGGGGGAATGACCGTATCGGCGTTCTTCTCGTAGAGGAGCGCGCCCGTAGCGGCGTCCAGGAGGACGGCCGACCGCGATGCGACCTCAGGGCCGGCTATCGCTGTGCCTTCGCCTAAAACGGCGCCTGCCGCGCCGACCAGCAGCGCGCAGGCGAAAAAGAGGAAAAGGGCGGAACGGGAATTCATGCGGGACTTATTCCTCTAGAAGTCGGCCTGGCCGACGGCCCGCGGATACGGGATCACGTCCCGGATGTTCGCCATGCCGGTGACGTAGAGGATGAGCCGTTCGAAGCCGAGGCCGAATCCCGCGTGGGGCACCGTGCCGAACCGGCGCAGGTCTAAATACCACCAATAATCTTCCGGCTTGAGTCCGAGATCGGTGAGCCGCTTGGTCAGGACGTCCAGGCGTTCCTCGCGTTCGGACCCGCCGATGATCTCCCCGAGCCGCGGGACGAGGACGTCCATGGCGCGCACCGTCTTTCCGTCCTCGTTGAGCTTCATGTAGAACGCCTTAATCTCCTTAGGGTAGTCGGTGACGATGACCGGCCCTCCGGCGACCTTCTCGGTAAGGAATTTTTCGTGCTCGCTCTGGAGATCGCAGCCCCAGTAGGGCTTGAACTCGAACTCGGCGGTGTGTTTCTCAAGCTCCGCGACCGCGTCGGTGTAAGTCATGTGGCTAAACTTGGCCTTCACGACGGAGGAGAGGGTTTCGATGATGCCAGGCTGTATCCGGGAGTCGAAGAATTCGAGGTCCTCGCGGCAGTCGGAGAGGGCGCAGGCGAAGAGGTGCTTGAGGAAGTCCTCGGCCAACTGCATGTTGTCTTCCAGGTGGTTGAAGGCGACTTCAGGTTCGACCATCCAGAATTCGGCGAGGTGCCGCGTGGTGTTGGAATTCTCCGCGCGGAAGGTGGGGCCGAAGGTGTAGACCCGGGAGAGGGCTGTGGCGTAGGTTTCGGCTTCCAGCTGGCCGGAGACCGTGAGGTAGCTCCGCTTGCCGAAGAAATCCTTGGAATAGTCCACGCTCTTCCCCGACTTCGCGAGGGCGTCCAAGTCCAGGGTGGTCACCTGGAACATCGCGCCGGCGCCCTCGGCGTCGCTCGCGGTGATGAGGGGCGTATGGAGGTACTGGAAGCCTCGGCGCTGGAAGAATTCGTGGATGGAGAAGGCCAAGCGGCTCCGTACGCGGGCGACGGCGCCGAACGTATTCGTTCGGGCGCGGAGATGTCCGACCTCGCGGAGGAATTCGAACGAGTGCCGCTTTTTCTGGAGCGGATACGTATCCACCGGAGCGTCTCCGACGACCGTCAGCTTCGTCGCGGCGATTTCGGAAGCCTGTCCCGCGGCGGGGGAAGGCACGAGCGAGCCCTCGGCCTCTACCGAAGCGCCGGTTACCGCGGCGGCGAGCGCGGCCTCGGTGGCGCCGTCGAGAAGCGCGGACCGGTCGAATGCGAGCTGGAGGCTCCTGAAACAAGAACCGTCGTTCAGCTCGAGGAAAACGAGGTTTTTCGAATCGCGCTTGGTCCGGACCCAACCGCGGACGACGATCTTTCGACCGTCGGCGGATAAGGCGAGGATGTCCTTGATGAGGATCGTATCCATGATACGCCAGTATAGCCGCTTTCTCCGCTGCGCGTCAAAGGTAGGCGCTGAAGGGGGATTGCATAAGTATTCGAAATATGCGCATAATCCGCGCATATTTATGCACGGAGGGTGTATGGCCGAAAAGGACTATATCGGCAGGACGATGGCGAATAACGCCATCGAATCGGATCTCTACGCCAAGTACAACGTCAAGCGCGGACTCCGTAACGCCGACGGTACCGGCGTCCTCGTCGGCCTAACGCGCGTGGGCGACGTCCACGGTTATATCATAGACGAAGGCGAACGAGTCGCGGTGCCCGGCAAGCTCTATTACCGCGGCATCGACGTGGAAGAGCTCGTAGCCGCGGCCGCGACGGAGAAACGATACGGCTATGAGGAGGCGGTGTACCTCCTCATGTTCGGCGAGCTGCCGAGCAAGGAAGACCTGGCGAGTTTCTGCGAGATGCTCGGCGAGAAGCGCATCCTTCCCGACAATTTCGCCGAGGACACGATCATGAAGGTCCCGTCCCCGGACATCATGAACAAGCTGGCTCGGTCCGTCCTGACTTGTTACGCCTATGACGCGAAGCCGGAAGACCTTTCGCCGGAGAACGTCTTGCGCCAGTGCGTAGAACTCATCGCGCGGTTCCCGACCATGGCCGCCTATGCCTATATGGCCAAGAAACACTACTACGACCACCAGAGCCTGTTCATCCATACGCCTACGCCGTCCTGTTCCACGGCTGAAACCCTACTGTCCCTCATCAGGCCCGACCGGCAGTTCACCCGGCTGGAGGCGGAAATACTCGATCTCGCCCTCGTCCTCCATGCCGAACACGGCGGCGGCAACAACTCCACCTTCGCCGTACACCTCGTTTCGTCGGCGGATACGGACACCTATTCGGCCATCGCGGCGGGAGTCGGGTCCCTTAAGGGCTTCAAGCACGGCGGCGCCAACATCAAGGTCATGGGTATGATGGACGACGTCAAGGCCGGCGTGAAAGACTGGTCCGACGAAGGGCAGATCGCCGACTACCTCGTGAAGATCCTCAAGGGCGAGGCGTACGACCGATCCGGCCTCATCTACGGCCAGGGACACGCCGTCTACACAATCTCCGACCCGCGCGCGACGCTCCTCCGCGACAAGGCCGCCGAGCTCGCCCGTGAGAAGGGCCTCATGGAGGAGTTCGGCCTGTACCGCGGCATCGAGAAGCTCGTCCCCGAAATATTCAAGAAGGTGAAGGGTTCGGACAAGGCGATCTGCACGAACGTCGATTTCTATTCCGGTTTCGTGTACCGGATGCTCGGCATCCCCGGGGAACTCTATACGCCCATCTTCGCGATCAGCCGCGTGGCCGGATGGTGCGCCCATCGCCTGGAAGAGATCATATCGGGCGGACGCATCATCCGCCCCGCCTACAAGTGCGTGCAGGCCCGCCTTCCCTACGAGCCCATGAGCGAACGGAAGTGAAAAAAAGACCGTCCGGTTTCCCGGACGGTCCGCCTCCTTTGTCTCGCGGCGAAAGCTCCGCATAGCGGGGCGCGCGTATTAAGCGCGCCGCGCCGCGGCGGGGGCCGCGATTCCCCCCTTATACGTTTCGCTAACGGGATTCCTATTCTTCCGTTTCCTGCACCCTGAACGCCTGCGCGGCTTTGATGATCTCATCGGCGATCTTACCGGTGATGGGAGCGTAGTGGTCGAATTCCACGCTGAAGGAACCGGTGCCGCTCGTCATGGACCTGAGGTCGATGGAATAGCGTAGGAGTTCGGCCTGCGGCGCCTGCGCCTTGATCTCCTCAATGCCGCCGCCCACGGATTGCTGGCCCTGGATACGGCCCCGCTTCCCGGAGAGGTCGGACATGACGTCGCCGAGGTACTTGTCCTCGACGAAGACGGTGAGGTTCATGATGGGTTCGAGGAGCGAGGGGGCCGCGGTCTTCATGGCCTCACGGAACGCGTTCCGCGCGGCGAGCTTGAACGCGAGCTCCGAAGAGTCGACCGGGTGCTCCTTGCCGTCGGTGATCTTCACCTCCACGTCCACGACCGGGTAGCCCGCGAGCACGCCCGCGGCCATGCCCTCCAAGACGCCTTTTTCCACGCCGGGAATGTAACCCTTGGAAATGGCGCCGCCGAAGACCGCGTTCACGAATTTATACTTCTCGCCGCGGGGTAAGGGCGCGATCTCCAGGGCGACCTTGGCGTACTGGCCGTGGCCGCCGGTCTGTTTCTTGTGCGTGTATTCGGCCGGAGCGCGTTTACCGATGGTCTCGCGGTAGGCGACGCGCGGTACGTGCGTCTGAACCTCGATCTTCTGGTTCGCCTTTATCTTGTCCAGGATGATGTTGATGTGGAGTTCGCCCATCCCGGAAATGACGGTTTCCTTGGTCTCGGCGTTGAAGGCGTAGCGGAAGGTGCGGTCCTCTTCCGTGGCGCGGAGGAGGGCTTCGCCGAGCTTGTCCTCGTCTTTCTTCTGCACGGCGCTCACGGATACGGCGTGGACCGGCTCCGGCAGCCGCAAGGGCACGAAATTGATCGAGTTATCGCCCGCCGTGAGCGTGTCGTTCGTCTTGACGGAGGCGACCTTGGAAATGACGCCCACGTCGCCGGCGTGCAGTTCGCGCACCTCTTCCAGCTTCTTACCCTGGCAGAGGTAGATCTTTCCGACCTTCTCCTTCTTGTTTTCGGTGACGTTGAAGATTTCCGCGTCGCTCGATAACTTGCCCCTGACCACCTTGAGCCAGGAAAGCTTGCCGGAGAATTGGTCGAAGGCGGTTTTGACGACGAAGGCCGCGAAGGGCTTGTCCGGATCGATGGGGACGGCGGTTTCGGTTCCGTCCGCGGCACGGCTCCTCTCCTGGGCGGATCGGGGGTTCGGCCCGATGTCGGAAATGAAATCCAGGAAGGGGACGAGCCCGGAGTTCTTGACGGGAATACCGCAGAAGGCGGGAACGAACTTGTGCTCGGCCAGGGATTCGATGAGGCCCGTGTGCATCTCCGCGGCGTCGAGGCTTCCCTTGTCTATGTAGTGCTCCATGAGCTCGTCGTCGCCCTCGGCAGCCGCCTCGATGAGGCGTTCGCGCGCCTCTTTGACGGCATCCGCGTATTCCGCGGGGATCGGGCCTTCCTTTTCCAGGCCGTCCGGCTGTACGAAGTACGCCTTTTCGTTGAGGACGTCGATCACGCCCGTATAGGAGGCGCCGGAACCCATGGGAAGGGTGAACGGCACGGGTTCGATCTTGAATTTTTCCTTGATGTCGGCGAGCGCGTTCGTGAAGCTCGAGCGCTCATCGTCGAGCTTGGTGACGTAGATGCCGCGCGGTTTGCCGCGCTGTTCCAGCGCGCGCCAGAGCTTGACCGTCTCTATCTGGACGCCGGCGCGGCCGTCGACCAATACGAGGGCGAATTCCGCGGACCGGATAGCAAGGATCAGGTCGCCGAGGAAATCGGAAGATCCCGGAGCGTCCAGGAAATTTATCTTCTCGCCTTTCCAATCCGTATGGGCAAGAGCCGTATAGATCGAAATCTTGCGATCGATCTCTTCGGGGCTCGAGTCTCCGATCGTCTTGCCGGATTCAATCGTTTCGGGTTTTGAAATCGCTCCGCCGGCAAAAAGAAGACGCTCTAGGAGCGTCGTTTTCCCGGTTCCGCCGTGCCCCGCTAACGATACGTTCTTGATGAGATCCGTGGTGTAGCTCATGGTGGCTTCTCCTTGGGGAGTATGTCGTCCATGATGAGGCCGGCGGAAAGGATTGTCAAGAAAATTGTCCGCGCGTATAGTTGAAGGATGGACGAACGGAGACGAAGTATTGCCGACCTGAAAAAGCGTATGGAGACCTACGTCCATTCGCTCGACGCGGCACGGGAGGCGTTGGGGACGGTCGCGTTGTCCGACGCGCGCGCGGGGAGCGTCCTGGCCGAAGCGGCGAACGAAGGCGCG
>JAEWSV010000465.1 GCA_023398155.1 Spirochaetota bacterium | reverse complement strand
CTCAACCGGACCATCGCCGACTTGCTCAACCTCGAATCGTACAACGAGAAGATCCTCGACAGCCTGAACGACATGGGCGACACGCTGGTGATCCTGGATCAGGACGGCCGCATCAACCAGGTCAACAAGGCGACCTGCGCCCTCCTCGAGTGCTCCGAACAGGAGCTCGTGGGCGCCCGCATCGCGGATTTCCTGGCCGACGACGGGGGCGTGCTCTCGCCCGCGGGACTCCGCGACCTCCTGCAGAACCGCCCCGTCTCCAACCGCGAGCTCAGCTACCGCGCGAAATCAGGCCTTCCGATACCGATGCTTTTCTCGGGTTCGTCGCTCGCGGGCGAGAACGGCGGGAGCAGGGAGATCATCGGCATCGCCAGGGACATGACGGAGCGGAGGAATGCCGAGGAAGCGACGAAGAACCTCCTCCTCGTCAAGGAGATCCACCACCGCATCAAGAACAACCTCCAGGTGATCTCGAGCCTCCTCGTCCTCCAGGCGAGCTACGTCCAGGACGAGACGGTCAAGGATATGTTCCGGGAGAGCCAATTCCGCGTCAGGTCCATGGCCCTCATCCACGAGAAGCTGTACCGATCCGAGACCCCCTCGGAGATCGACTTCACCGAGTACGCGCAGGACCTGGCACGGAGCCTTCTATCCTCGTACAATCTCGGCAAGTCGAAAGTGGAGCTCTCCATCGACATCGCCGACGTGGTCCTGGGCATGGACAGCGCCGTTCCCTGCGGCCTCATCATCAACGAGCTGGTCTCCAACGCCCTGAAGCACGCCTTCCCCGACCGCGCGATGGGCCGAATCCTGGTATGGATGCGTCCCTCGGACCGGCCCGACGTCGGAACGGCCGCCGGTTCGACCGAGCGCGACCGCTTCTATGAGCTGCGCGTACAGGACGACGGCGTCGGCCTGCCCGTCGACCTGGACATCGCGACGGCGAGCACGCTCGGCCTAAAGATAGTGCGGACCCTGACCAAGCAGCTCAAGGGCTCCATCGATATCGGCCGCGAGGGCGGAACGCGAGTATCCATCGTGTTCCAGGAGCAGTGCTGAGGCTCTCTCCCTTTCTCGCGCCGCACTCTACGGTCCGACTATGTCGACGATCATCATCTTAAAAGAAATACGTTGACGGCGGTTTTTCCACATATCAATTGACAGGTCCGTATCTTGGAGATAAATATTACTTGTAGTGTAATGTTTATGTCCGAAGGGAGGGACTACTTACAGAGGCGGAAGGTAAAGACGCCATCGATCGTCTAAGGCATTCATGGAAATGTGCTCCATCGGACTTCAGAACTCCCATCGCGTAAAGAGGAGGGAATTCATGACAAGCAAGCAGTCTGGAAGGACAATCCGAGTAGAGCGCACGACCGAGGCTGTCTTCTTGCGTGCAGGCAGTGATCTCGAATTAAGTCGGAAGCAGCCATGAAACCCACTAGAGCGTTAAGTTCATGTCTCCTTATCGTTTTTTTCTCCTGCGTCTTAGGACTCCCTTTGTTTTCTCAGCAGTCGAAATCAGACGAACCGGCCCCGATACAGCGCATTAACGGCTCAGCTTCCAGCTCATTCCGGGCTGCGGAATTCCAACTCGCCGATATCGGTACGAGCCTCTTCAGCCGTGAAATCAGGTTCGAGCTCAGATACCAGTTTTGGATTCTGCTGGGCGAACCCATGTATGCCTTGGCCGTTAAATGGATTGAACCCGGGACGGGGAACCTTCCAACTTTTTATGACGCGCCCTCTCGTCATGCGTTTCCGGAAATTGAAAGATACCCAGATTTAGTAGCGCGGCTCAGGGATATAAGACCGACGGCGATGGAGTTCATCGCCACAATAGACAGCACCGATTATCATCCCGGAGATCCCCGTACCAGCGACGTACGCATTGTTGTCGATCTGCCGGAGAAATACGGTGAATGGTCCGTGAACCTCACCCCTTCTTCACCGGACTGGGAAAAGTGGATTCCAGAAGAGAGCTATCGTGTGGCCGTCTCGCGTTCCCGTATGGTAGATGACCTCAAAGAGCTCTTTCGTCGACAGATCGCCAAGCGCGATTGGGTTACGATAAGAAAGGTGGAACTTGAACGGCTTGACTGGCCGTCAGGCACCCTGGAAATGCTATATCGTGAATATCGGCGTCGCGAAGCCGAGCGTATGGCCATAAAGACTACGCCTACCTCTGAATTCTGGGGAAGCGCGAGCCCTGACAGGCTTGCTCCTTCGGCCTCAGGCATACCATCCATATCGGGAACCGCAGGGAATGGACAGGGACGATCTCCGGAATCCGTCGCCAGGGCATCGGAATTAGAGGCAATGCGCCGAAAAGCCCAAGTCCTTGGGAATGGGGCGAACGCCGCCGAATTCTCCACCGGAAATAACGGAGAAACGATCGTAGCCGCAAGCATCAATCTTGCCGGTGCAACCGCGGTCATCGTTGAAGAGAAGAACGAGCGGAAAGTTCCATTGGTACCGGGCCGCCCGGTGAATCTCGGACTGTTGCCGCCGGGGACCGTAGTGAGGATTGAGAATCAAGGGTTCGAGTTAGAGCATAGAACGCTATCCGGTTTAAGCCAATTCATACAATCACTGGTCGGACACTGGCTTGTACAGTTCGAGTATAACGGCACCGACAACCGGCATGAAGTCTGGTTTTCTTCCCGGGAAAATCGGCTGACTGGAAATGGAGGCTATCCCGCGGGTCGAAGTCATACTTTTACATGGATTGTCGGTAAATCGGAGCTGTCCGGCACTGAGTTGCTTATATCTGCAGACTATAGGACCGGAGCTCCGGGCACGAAAATGCAGATAAAGATACGGCAGAATGACAAGAACTCCTTTATCGGCACCTGGATGGACAACCATCAAGGAAAGCAAAGGGGCGGAATAGCCAGGCTAACTCGATTGGATTGAAACGAAACGGATTCCATACCTAGAGGGGGATTCAATACGGTGATTAGCAGATGAACGGATAACGCGAAGGAGAAAACCATGAGTATGATCAAAGTTTTCTACCGAGTTGGTTGGCAAAAGACAGGCAAGACAGATCCTTCAAGCGGCGTAGGACATGACCTTTTTTCTTCTAAACAGACAATGCGCCATTTGTCGGCATTGTTTCTCCTCATGCTGATTTTTCCCCTCAACCATCTTCCAAGTCAGGAGCAAGCCCTTTCACCGGCCGCGGCAGACCAGCAGGCTCGAGAAATCTATTCTCAAGCACTCAATGCCTACTATGCCGGATATTTGAATGAAGCGCTCATCCTTATCGTTCAGGTGGAAACTCTATTGAAGTCGACCAATGCACGCAGCTCAGCACTTAAGGCCAGGATACTTTCCGGTCTGAATCGAAACGATGAAGCCGTTTTCGCACTGGATGAGTACTTCAGGACAGTCAATCGAAACGATCCCGAGCATGAGGAGCTTCAGGCCCTCCGAGGGACACTAGCCGCACGAGATACGGAACAAATGGCCACCCGTAGTAGCAAAACATCCCAAGCACCTTTACGAGCCTTGACTGGTCATTGGCTATTGCAGTTCGAGTACATGGGCACGAACTATAGGCATGAGGCTTGGCTCTCGTTGAAAGGAAACCAGTTGGCTGGGAACGGAGGCTACCCTGCGGGTCAACGCCACATTTTTACTTGGATTGTTGTTGACTCGAAGTATTCCGGTAATGAGGCGCTGATTATGGCGGACTATCGGCTGGGAGCTCCGGGCACTACTATGCAAATCAAAATTCATCAAGGTGGTGAGAACTCGTA
>JAEWSV010000414.1 GCA_023398155.1 Spirochaetota bacterium | reverse complement strand
TCCTGATAGAAAACCGTATAGAGCTTAGGCAAATCCACGACGGCGAATCGGGTCAGCTGTTGGGCGTGAGCGGCCATCGATGCGAAGGCCAAAAACGCGCCGAGTAATAAGGTTCGTTTCCGCATCGTTTTCCTCCGGATCAATTGGCGATAAGGGCGAAGGATAACACAAAGTCCAGGCCCGAGTCGGGTTTGTCGGCGCTGCGGAAGAGGCTACCCGGTTGCCATTCCACATCCCCGTCGATCACCTTGAATCGCTTCACGAGGCTGAGCCTGAAAGGGAATTGGGGAATGGCGAAACGGATGCCGGCGCCGAGGCCGAATCGGAAATCCTCGGAGGTGAGATCGTGGAATAGTTCCTCCGGAGTGTCCCGCACGGCGGCCGCGTCGACGAACCAATCGAGCGCCAAGATGTTGGGAACGAGCGGCATGCGCAGTTCGGCCCAGTTATCCCAGAGGGCCAATCCCCGGTTGGTCCTTTCGTCGTACCAGCCTCTGGCGATGAACATTCCGTCTATGGCGAGCCGATTATTCGATCGAATGGTCGGCTCATCGGAGAACGGCTGGGCCAATATCATGGATAGGCTCGAGTGCAGCGCCAGTACGGTGCGGAACCTGAATTTATCGGTGAGCTGGAAGGAGAAAAGGGTCTGATAGAACTCCGCTTTGGTATCGGTGCGGACATAGTGCTCTTTCTCGCTCGCCAAGAAGCCGGTGAAGCCAACCCGCTGCATGCCGTAGTAGCCCTTCGTCGGGTCGTAGCTGATATCCCTACTGTCTAGGGACAGGCTACCCCAGATGGAATTGGTGAGCAGCCACGAGTTGTTGCCGTCCCGAAGCGTAGGATCGAAGGGGCGATAGAGCGTGTCGTCGTAGGAATTACGGACGAAGCCCGTGCGCAGGCCGCCTCCGAGTCCGAGGTTCCCGAGTTTCGTCAGGAACCGGTAGCCCGAGCTGAAACCGACGGACACTCTCCATTCGTCGTATTCCATGAGGTACGCGCTCGGGATAGTCTTGCTGGCGTCGTAGTATTCCTCATAGGTCAGGTAGGGGTCGGGGAAGGCCTCTTCCTCGTCGCCGTTGAAGATGGGGCCGGAGACGTCTTGGGCCGTTTTCTCGGTGGCGTGGGCGATCGTGAAATCGAAACCGCCGGAGAGCGGCAATCCGAAGAGCCAACGCTCCGTATACTGGAACGCCAGCTTTTGGGTGTCGGGAGATCCGGTGAGTTCGACGCCGAAAATGTTCCCCGAGCCGAGGAAGTTCTTCTCGTTCCATTTTATGAGGCCCGAGATCGGGAAGGCGTCCGGGGATGAAGACCCCGAGAACGTGAGCCCGAACTGGATATCGGCGGTCGGTTGCTCCTCCACGTTGAATACGAGATCCATGAGGTTCTCAGCGCTGCCCTGAGGCGTTTCGGGCACCACGGAAGAGAAATATTGAAGATTGTATAGATTGCGGATCCCGCTTATGACCTTGGTCTTGGAAAAGATATCGCCGGGCTCGAGCGGTATTTCGCGCAGGATGACGGCTTCCTTGGTCTTATCGTTGCCGCGGATGATGATATTCTCTATGTGGGCCCGCGCGCGTTCCACCACGACGAGGACATAGGAGATGCTGCCCTGTTCCTCGTTCCGGTTCTCTTTCCGGGAAATGCTGTTGAAGATGTATCCGTTCTCATAATAAAGATCGGCCACTCTTTGAAAATCCGCGTCGAGGCGCTTGAGGTTGAGAGTTTGGCCGGTCTTCAGGTAGACCAGTTCCTGGAGTTTCTCGGTCTGGAATATCTTGTTTCCTTCGAACGTGATGCCGCTGAACGTATACTGGCGCCCCTCGCTGATCTTGAAGGTGATCGTGAGGAGATTCCTGCCTTCCTCATCCTTACGGGCCTCCTGGACTGCGTCGATTACCTTAGCGTCGACGTAACCGCGTTCCCGATAATAGGAGAGGATCGATTCCTTATCGGCTATCAGCTTGGACTCCTGGAACGCTCCGTCGTTGAGCAGGGACTTGGCTTTCAAGGAGAGTTGTCCCCGCAGGGTTTTCTCGGAAAAGGCGCTGTTCCCCTCGAATCGGAAGTCCTCGATGGCTATCTTTTCGCCTTCGTCGACGATGAAGGTGACGGCCAGGCTCCCGTCGCCCAGGGTTTTGGTCGTCGTCCGGACGACCGCGTCCGGATACCCTTTCTCCAAGTACTTGTCGCGAACCGCCTGTTCATCGGCCTTTAGCTTGAGCGCGTTCACGACCTCGTTCACTTTCAAGGTAATCGTATCGAGGAGTTCGTTCTTGCGGAGCCCCGAGTTCCCTTCAAAGGTGATTTTGGTCACGACCGGTTTCTCGGTCACGACGAATTTCAGGACTACCGCGGACCCTGCTTGGTCCGCAGGCACGGCGCTCGGGGAGATCATGTCGAAAAATTCGAGGGCGTAGATGCGCCCTTGGAGCTCCCAGAACAACTCATCGTTGAAGATGCGGCCGATGTACGGTTCGATGACGCCCTCGAGCTCATTCATCTCAATGTGGTTGAGGCCCTCGAACGTTATATCCTTTATGGGTTTGCCCATATACCAGTCGCTCTCCTGCTGCGCGAAGGCGAAGGCTGCAGAGAACAGAATGAGGGCTGCGGTGATTCGTGCGCGCATCGATGCTCCTTGAGTCCGTGAGGTCAGAACGACTTTTTCCACGTCAACGTGAAGGCCTGGTCGTCCACGAATATGTTTTCCGGATGTTCCGGAAGGAAGCTCCATCTGACCAGGAACAACGGCGTCTTGAGCTCGATGCCGATATCGGGTTCGAGCTTTAAGCCGCCGAAGACGTTTCCTGCCTTGGTCTCGTCATACTGCATCGAGAACATGGCTTGCAGGAAGAGGTCGGAACCGATGTACTTCCCCAAATAAACAGTCGTGTTGTCGAAATAGTTACCGAGGCCGCCGATCCTGTCAACGGGTACCGAACGAAGCCCGGCCGCGTCCAGGACTGCGTTTTGGAGCACTTGCGTCCGAACGGAAAACATGTCTAGGCCGAGCAGGTCGCGCGCTTTCTGTTCGAATCGGCGAATGACGTTGAACTGGGCCAGGAGGTCCGAGGAAGCGAGGAGCAAGGAATCCTGCATGCTCGCCGATCCTGTCTGGGAATCCACTTCCACGAGATTCTGCCCGAGCAAAGAGAATATTTCCATCTGGGAGAGCGCCGGGTCGGATTCCAGCCGAGGCAGGAAACTGCTGAGCGGCGATTCATCCACGATGAGGGCGATCGTCACCGGCCCTTCCTGATACCGATCGCGGATTTCCGCGCGGATGGAAAGCGACGGATCCATGCGGACTTCGCTTTCGTTGAAGCGGATCAAACCTTCGCGCACGTAGAAACTGCGCTGGAAGTAAAAAACCTCGCCGCCGCGGAGAAAGACGCTCCCCTTGAGGCCGAACCTGCCGCTCAGGCCGTCGTACATGATAGCTAAAGAATCGTCGGCGTTCGCCGTAACGCGCAAGACGGGGAGTTCCGTGGACGGCCAGGAGAACTCGACCTTGCGCCCCGTGCGTAGCCCAAGGGAAACGCGCACCGGGTACGGCGCGAGCGCGGCGGCTTCGGCGCGCCCGACGCTATATCGCTCCGGATCCATCATGATCGTCGCGCTCTCCGCGGTAAGCGCTCCCGTGACTTCGATTTCGCCGTTCTGTCTGTTGATACGGAAATTGCCCGACGCGGTACCGTTCGCCACGACTCCGGCGACCCCCGATTTGGCCTTGACCGGCGCGGTCCTCGGCACGTCGATGGAAAGATCGAAACTGGAGGGTATCCATCGGTCGAAACTGAATTTGGCCGCTACCGTTCCCTGGCCTTCGGCGGCGGGAACCGTCACCGGACCGAAGGAGAAGGAATCCCCCGTGAAGGACACGTCCACGGCGGCCGGCCCTGCGGTACCGTCGATCCAACTTGGAATGGACAAGCGAATTCCGGTGGCGCGCGCGCTCCCTATGAACTCGGGATCTCCGATGGGCCCGCGGATCGTCAACGAGCCGTTGGCGAAGCCTCCGGTAAAATTCACGATATCCCGGAACGGGAGAAGTCGCCAAAGCGCCTGAAAATCCAGATAGTAGTTATTGGCGCTCGCATCGATACGCCCGTTCGCGATGGAGCCGATGAACGTACCGCGAAACGGCGAGGGGGCCGAAAAGGTCGCGTAGAACGCCCCTGCTCCGTCTGCCCGAAAGCGGATGGAATCGTTCGGTCCGCCTTCCACCGAAAACCGGTCCGCATCTTTGGTCAGGGAGAACCGGAACGGCGATGCGGCCTCCAGAGTCCCGAATCGAGCCCTCGTGATGTCGAGCGAGCCTTCGACGGTGACCGCGGCCTCGCGCAACGCCCGCCAATCCGCCATGGGCGCGAAAGATATCCGGGAGCGGGCGACGACGTCCGTATCCCGTCCTGCCGCGCTTCCGCGGATGCGGAAGGCGCCCTCAGCGGTACGATCCTGCCTATCGATGCGCAGGGATTCGAAGACGGCGGCGAAGCCCGAATAGGCGAAGGAGGCGTCTTCCAGATCAAGGATATCCGGACTCAGGGTGCCCGAGAGCGACGCGTGGAGCTCTTCCCCCTGAACTTTCATCCTGAGATCCGAGATGCGCCAACTGGCTTCGTAGTCGAGGGAGCCCGCCCACCGAAGCCGCAATTCCCCGGTCGCGACCGCCTCTGAGGAGTCGGCGATGAATCGCATGAGCCGGCCCTTGGATAGATAGAGCCGAGCGGCGTATCCGTCCTCCGATCGCTCTCCTTCGATCTCGTACCGCTCTTGGCCGAGATCGTCGGATAGCCGCGCGCTTCCCTTCAAGGATCGGAAGCCCGCGGCCCAGCTGAACCGCGCGTTGCCGTTCAGGGAGCCTTGGCCGTTATCGATAGACAGGCGCGGGATTACGGCACCCTTATGGTCGAGCGCACCGCGCGCGGCTATGCGCAGGCCCACCGAGTCGGAAGCGCCGCCTTCCTCCACCCGCAGCTCGTCAAGGTCGATCGCCCATGCATCGATGCCCTCCCATCGGAAGGCGGCCCCCAGGGTAGCGGAAAACGGTCTAGCCCCGAGGGCGAAGGGGACTCCCCGCGCCGAGACGACCCCGGAAAGATGTCCGCTTTCGGCTATGACTACGGTAGCGCTCAGGCCGTAATCGCCTTGCAGGCTGACCGTATGCCCGTCCAGTATCACTCCATTGAAGGCGTACGCGATCCCTTGCCATTCCGTCCGGAGCGCGAAGGCGATATCATCGCTGTCGTGGAAGTCCACCGAGGCCCCCCCGCTCAAGGAACCTCCCTTCCATATTACCCGCGCGTCTTGTAGGTCGAGGCGGGTATCGGTACCTGAGAGCGAGGCGACGGCGAACACGTCCGCGCCTCCCCGGTAGGCGACGACGAGCCGGGGGGCATTGTAGGAAAGATGGGTGAAATCCGTCGTGATGAATATTTCGGTAGTTACGGAAATATCGTCCAGGAGGCGGGCGTCGGCGATCGACGGAAGGCGGGCGAAGGCGGTGCCGACTTCGATCGCTTCGCCGGCCGAGAAGGCTTCCAGGGAGACCGAGAGCTGGAGGAAGGGGTCGTTCGTGGAGAACGAGCCTTCCGCGGACAATCGGGCCAACCGTACGTCTTCGTACGCTTCCGTCTCGCTGAATCGCAGAGCGGATAGGGAGAACGTGTACGATTCCCCTTCGGGATGGATGCGGCCGTCCACCGCGGAGAACGAGACGCCGTCGATATCGAAGCGGTCGGCGAAAACCGTCGCGTCCATGCCTTCGAAAATTATCAGGAGGTCCGCATCGAGCCGCTTTCCATTCCGGAGCTCCACCCCGCTCAGACGGAGCTGTCCCTCGGGCCTCAAGGGCGCGAAGGCTACGCTACCTGAAAATTGGGCCTCCCCGCGCGGGGATCGGATGGCCGCCGCGTCGATTTCCACGGCCGCTTGCGTACCGCTTCCCTTTACGACCGCTTCGGCCGCGCCGAGCGGATTGGATGGCGGAAGCCGCCCCGAGAGATCGAATGCGTAGGCAGAAGTCCCGTCCCGCGCCAGCGAGAGGGAAATCTTCCCCGATCCCATGGCCTCGAGCCAATCGTCGTAACGAGAAAGCTCTCCGCGAAAGGACATGATCCTGCGCGGAGAGAAGTCCTCCATAAGGACTTCCGCCTCTAGGGAGCCCGTTGCGGGATCGTACCGGCCGGAGAGATCGAAAGGGGAACGGTCCTTAATTTTGCGGAATTCGAAGCGATTCTCCGTAAAAACGATGAGCATCGTTTGAGGCCGGAAGTCGACGACCTCGGTGTCGAAGCGCGGTACGGATATCGTGAAGTTACCCGAACGCAAATCGGCGACCAAATCCCCCTTAGCCTTGAGGGCAGTCTTAATTTTCCCGAGCGCCCCGAATCCGCCTGAGAGGTCAGCTTCCATTGATGCGCCGGCGTCGAAAAGGAGGTGCGCGTCTTTAAGAGCGGCGGAAAGGGACACGCCGGAGAGGGCCACGGCCGAAGAGCCGTCGTTCCAAGACAGCATGCCGCCGCGAACGCGGATGCGCAGGGCCGATTGCCGCTCGGCCGGATCGCCCGCCGTCCGGTTATTCATAAGATCGACGGCCAGGGAGATCAGGTCCTCGTCACGCTCCGTCGAGATGCTGATAATAGGACGGTCGAGGGAAATCGACTTGATCGAAGCCGCCGCGTTCCCTCTGAGGAGGTCGACGAGCGAATACCCGATCCTGAACCGCGTGACGGACACGAGCGGCAGGCCATCCACGCCTACGATGCGTATACCGCGGAGGTCGATGGTGCCGAAAAGGGAAGGCCCCATGGATCGGTATTCAATCTGGTGACCTATGACGCGTTCCGCGCGGGCGATGGCCGAATCGCGTAACTCGACCATGCGGCGGAGGAGGTTTTCCTGCAGGGGGCGCAGGAGAAGCGCCGTCGCGATCACCAGGGAGAGAAAAGCGAGAAGTTCGGCGATGACGCGGACCGGCAAGCGTCCGCCTCGCCGCCCGTCACGGCCGGCCGCCTGTTGCGCGGATGGATGCAAACTCAAACCTCGATGTACAGTAGCACGTATCAAAGCGAATTGCCATGCCGGCGCGCTGATGATATAACGGCCCATCATGGTATTGCATAATTTCGTCACCCTTGAAGGGGGCGACGGCAGCGGAACCTCCACTCAACTCGCGCTCATCCGGAATCGTCTGGAAAAGGTTCGCGTGCGGGGGGCAAAACTCCCCTTCCACGTCACCTTCGAGCCGACGGATGGACCGGTCGGCACGCTCGTCCGTTCCGCGCTGCGGCACGATGCGGTGCTCGAGAGCCAGACGGTGGCGCGCCTCTTCGCCGCCGACCGCGGCGAGCATCTTTATTCGCGCGACGGAATCGTCGCCCGCGCGGCTCGCGGCGAGCTCGTCGTGTGCGACCGATACGTCCCCTCCTCCCTCGTCTACCAAGGGCTGGACTGCGGCGAAGACCTTCCCTCCCGCCTCAACGGCGACTTTCCGCCGCCCGAACTTATCCTCTACTTCGACATCGATCCCCGCGTCGCGTGCGAGCGGTTCGCCGATCGGCCGATCAAGGACATCTACGAGCGTTTGGATTTCCAGATCAGAGTACGCGAACGCTATGAGGCAATCTTACCCGCCTATGCGGCCGCCGGATCGCGTCTCGTGCGCATCGACGCTTCCCGTTCGGTCCAAGAAGTAGCGGATCAGATCTGGAGCGCGATGGAAACCCTGCCGATACTGAGAGGGTGAAAAGGAAGCATCTCTTCCGGCGACCCGCCGCGATCGCCGTCCTATCCGCTTTATTCACGGTCCTTCCCGCTTCGGGCGGCGGAGCCTACTACGTGCAGTACAAAGAGCAGTACTATAAGCTCTACCATCTGCACTATATCCAGTATCCCGATGACACCATGGAGAATATCTATTGGCTCGAGAGGGCCGCCAAGGCGGATTTCGCGAATCCTTTATACGCCCTGGCCCTCATCGAAAACGAGACCCAGTGGGAAAAGTACCGGTACCTATTCAATATGCACGTTACCCTCAAGCTCATCGAGCAATACCTGTATCTCGGCAACAAGTGGAACAAGCGGAACGCCTACTTCTATAACGCGCCATGGAAGGAGCAGAACCTGGAAAGCCTCGCCACCGCGGAGACCTGCTTCCGCGCGGCGCTCTCCTATTGGGAGGAGGCCAAGTCCTGGGCGGCGAAAGCTACCGAAGCCCGCTTCCGGTTCATCAACCTAGAGCGCGTCCAGTTCTGGGAGGACGAGGCGGCCCGTATCCGCGAAGGCGGCTTGGATTACGGCCGCATAGTCGGCAGGGAACTCACCCTGCTGGAGTCCGTCCGCGCAAAATTCAATGCTATGGACGAATCTACTTATTAAAAAACATACAAGCTAAAGTAAATTCTTGCTCGCCGGACGCCCGAGCGCGGTTTTCCAGATCACCGGATATACATGGCATCGCCGTAGCTGAAGAATCGATAGCGTTCCCGGACCGCCTCCGCGTAGGAGTCAAGGATGAGCTGCCGCCCCGCGAAGGCCGAAACGAGCATGAGCAGGGTCGATTCGGGCGTATGGAAATTCGTGAACAGGCGGTCTACGACCTTGAAACGATAACCGGGATAGATATAGATCGAGGTCCGCCCGGTGCCGCTCGCGAGCCGTCCGTCCCTCCAGGCGGACTCTAGGGTCCGCACGCTCGTGGTGCCTACGGCGAGGACCGGTCGCCCCTCCTCTTTCGCTCGGCGTACGGCCTCGGCCGTCTCCGCGCTCACTTCGAAGGACTCCTCGTGCATGAGGTGGTCCTCCACCCGCTTTTCCCGCACCGGGAGGAAGGTTCCGAGCCCTACGTGCAGCGTTACGAAGGCGGTTTCCACCCCGCGATCGCGGAGGGCGCTCAAAATGTCATCGGTGAAATGGAGCCCCGCCGTCGGGGCGGCCGCCGAACCGACGGCGCGGGCGTAAATCGTCTGGTAACGATCCGCATCGGCGCCCGCGTCTTCGCGCTTGATATAGGGCGGAAGCGGTATGTGGCCGACGCGGTCGAGCCAAGCGTCGTCTATATCCCTATCGAAGCGGAGGAAACGGAATTCGCCGTCCTCCCCGTCTATTTCCCCCTCGACGCCTTCGGGGAACGCGTAGCGGCTCCCGATCCTGCGCCGCTTCGCTCGCTTGGCCATGACCCTCCAGCGCCCCTCCCCGAGCCGGTCCAGAAGAAGGAACTCGGCTTCCGCGCCCGTTTCCGCGGCGGTCCCGAAGAGGCGGGCCTTGCGGACCTTCGAATCGTTGAAAACCATGAGCGTGCCCGGTTCCAAGAGTCCGCTCAACTCGGCTACCATCCGATGTTCGCGCTTTCCGGTGGCCCGATCGAGGCAGAGTAGTCGCGAAGCGCCGCGGCGCTGCGCGGGAAACTGGGCGATCAGCTCTTCGGGAAGCTCAAAAGAGAAGTCCGTCGTTTCCATTCCCGTTCCTTTTTAGGCCGAGGTGCTCGTAGGCCGCCCCCGTCACCATGCGGCCGCGCGGCGTGCGTTGGAGGAGACCGGCTTGGATGAGGTAGGGCTCGTAATAATCTTCCAGGGTGTCCACGGCCTCGCCGACCGATATGGCGAGGGTCTCTGCGCCGACCGGTCCCCCCTGGTAGCGCTCGGCGATCGTACGGAGGATCTCCCGGTCATGGCGTTCCAGGCCCAACGAGTCAATTTCTAGTTTACCGAGGCCCCACGCGACCACTTCGCGGGTGACCCGGTCCTTGCCCGCGACCTGGGCGAAATCCCGCATACGCCTGAGGAGTCGGTTCGCGACGCGCGGCGTTCCGCGGGCGCACGAGGCCAAGAGGTCGGCCGCGTCCGTATCGATCGCCACGTTCAGTATACCCGCCGATCTGCGGACGATGGCCTCGATGTCGGCTTGTTCGTAGAAGGAGAAGCGGCAAGAAATGCCGAAGCGGCTGATCAGGGGGCTCGAAACCATGCCGGCCTTGGTCGTAGCGCCGACCAAGGTGAACCGGGGCACCGGAATGCGGAGCGTCCGCGCGCTCGGCCCCTGGCCGATGATCCAATCGAGCTCGTAGTCCTCCATCGCGATGTAGAGCATTTCCTCAACGACCGGCTTGAGCCTATGTATCTCGTCTATGAAGAAGACGGTCCGCTCGGTCACCGTGGTGAGGATACCCGCGAGGTCTTTCGGTTTATCGAGCGCGGGCGCGGAGGTGACCTTGAAATCGGCGCCGAGTTCATTCGCCACGATTTGCGCGAGCGTGGTCTTGCCGAGGCCGGGGGGACCGATGAGGAATAGATGGTCGAGGCTTTCCCTGCGGGCCTTCGCGGCCTCTATGAAGACGGCGAGGTTTTCCTTCATCGCGGCCTGGCCGAGGAATTCCGAAAGCGTCCGGGGCCGGAGCGAAAGATCGCGGTTGTCTTCCTCGAACGAGGCGTCGGCGTGCAGCAGGCCTGGAGCCGTATCGTTTGCCATGCGCTCAGGCTCCGCTCAGGATCATGATGGCCCGTTTGAATAGTACCTTCTCGTGTTCCGATGCGGCGCTCGCCGCGTCGGCCCCCTTTGCGGCGCTCGCCGGAGGACCGAGTTCGGTCTCCGCGCGGGCGACGGCCTCCGCGGCGGCTTTCCGATCGTATCCCATTTCGGCGAGGGCCGCGACGAGGTCGGCGTGTGCAGCCGGGACCCCCGCCGTCTCGCTGTCCTTGGCGAGCCGGCCCTTGAGGGCGAGGATCATCTTCTGCGCGGTCTTCTTGCCGAGCCCGGGAACGGCCTCCAGCCTCCCGACGTCGCCCGACTCCAGGGCCCGCTCCAAGTCATCCTGACCGATGCCTCCCATGATCTTCGCAGCCTGTTTCGGACCGATGCCCTCAACCTTGAGCAGTTCAAGGAAGGTCCCGCGCCGTCGCTCGTCGGCGAAGCCGTAGAGCCGCATCTGGTCCTCGCGGTGGTAGAGCCAGAGGAACACGCGGCCTTCCTGGCCGGGCGGCGGAAGTCGCGCGGAATCTATCGAAGGAACGTAGATCTCCCATTCGACGCCGCCGGTGAGTATGTAGACGGTATCGCCGACCTTTTCCGTGACGATGCCCCTGACGCTATTGAACATGGACCGACTATAACTCGTGCGGCGCGGGCCGCGCAAGGACGAGCGGCAGCAAGTCCTATCGGGAAAACGGCGGCCTATACCTTGAGCGGCAAGTTGTCGTGGGCGCGGCAAACCGCCGCGCCCAGGGCATCCGCCGCATGGTCGGGTCTCGGGATGGTCGCGAGTCCCAATATGAGGCGCACCAATTCTTGCACTTGCGCCTTCTCGGCACCGCCGCGGCCCACCACGGCTTGTTTTATGGCCATCGGGGTGTATTCGGCGACGGGCAAGCCCCGTTCGGCGAGGGCGAGGCAGAGCACGCCGCGCGCCTCGGCTACGGGCATGGCGCTCGTGACGTTCTTGGCGAAATAGAGGGTTTCCATGGCCGCTTCCGTCGGCCGGTATTCATCGAGCACGGCCTTAAAAGCGGTATAGATCGAAAGGAGGCGTTCCGACCGCGGCGTTCGCGCCTCGGTGGTAAAGCAGCCGTGGGCGACGTACACGAGCCGAGAGCCGGAAACATCCACGATGCCCCAGCCCGCAGCCGCGAGCCCCGGATCTACGCCGACTATCCGGCGGACGGCGGGGCTCAGCACGTCACTCCGCTTCGTAATCTTCGGGGACTTCTACGTTATGATAGACGTTTTGGACGTCGTCGTTCTCTTCGAGCTTCTCCACGAGGCGGAGCGCCTTGCCTGCGGCGTCCTTGTCCAGGGCGACCTCGGCTTCCGGGATCATGCTGATCTCGGCGCTCATGGATTCGAAGGATTTCTCGTTGAGCGCGTTGAGCACGCTCTCAAAATCCTCGGGAGTCGTGGTTACTTCGATGACGCCGTCGTTCTCCGCGACGTCTTCGGCGCCGCCCTCGAGCGCGGCTTCCATGATCTGGTCTTCGGTGTACTTCTCGGCGTCGAAGGTTATGACGCCCTTGCGCTTGAAGAGGCGGGAAACGGCGCCGGAGGTGGCCAGCGAACCGCCCGCG
>JAEWSV010000342.1 GCA_023398155.1 Spirochaetota bacterium | reverse complement strand
GTCCAGCAGGGCGCTGAACTTGTGCCGGTCCTCGGCCATGTCGATGGATTTCGGCGCGGTGCCGAAGATGACCGCCCCGGCGTCGTAGAGCTTGGTGGCGAGGTTGTTCGGGATCTGTCCGCCCATGGAGAGGATCAGCCCGTCCGGCCGTTCCCGCTCGTAGAAGTCCAGTACCCGCTCCAGGGAGAGCTCCTCGAAGTACAGGCGGTCGCACATGTCGTAGTCGGTGCTCACCGTCTCGGGATTGCAGTTGACCATGATGGTGTGGCGGCCCAATGAGCGGGCCGTGTTTACGGCGTTAACGCAGCACCAGTCGAACTCCACGCTCGACCCGATGCGGTAGGAGCCCGAGCCGAGTACCATGACGCCGCGGCCCGAAGGGGCCGTGTCGTCCGTGGGCACGCTCCCGGCCCCGTAGGTCATGTAGAGGTAGTTCGTCTTGGCCGGGTATTCGGCGGCCAGGGTGTCGATCTGCTTGACCGCGGGCCGGATACGGAATTCTTCGCGTAGGGTCCGGATCCGATTCTCGGTAGCCCCGACGAACTCGCCGATGCGCGCATCGGAGAAGCCTTCCCGCTTAGCCCGAAGAAGCAGTTCTCGGTCCAGGAGGACCGATCTGTCCGCGCCCGCCTCGCCGAGGGCGCGGACCGTTTTCTCCACTTCCAGGGCGTTCGCCATCTTGGAGAGGAACCAGCGGTCGATCTTGGTAAGCTTATGGATCTTGTCCACCGACCAGCCCTCCGCGAGCGCCCGATAGATCGCGAAGACGCGGCGGTCGGTGGGTTTCACGAGGGCTTCCTTGAGGTCGCGGAAGGAGGTTCCGAGGAGGGCGTCGTCGCCCGCGAGGCCCGGGGCGCCGATGCCGGTCATGCGGAGGGCCTTCTGCAAGGCTTCCTCGAAGCTGCGGCCTATGGACATGACCTCGCCCACGGATTTCATCTCGCTGCCGATGCGGACGTCCACGTTCTTGAACTTGGTGAGGTCCCATCTCGGAACCTTGACCACGCAGTAGTCCAGGGCCGGTTCGAAGCAGGAAGCGGTGACGCGGGTGATCCGGTTCTCGATGTCGATGAGCGAGTGGCCGAGCGCGAGCTTGGCCGCGACGAAGGCGAGCGGATAGCCGGTGGCCTTGGACGCGAGGGCGGAGCTCCGCGAGAGGCGGGCGTTCACCTCTATGATGCGGTAGTCCTCGGAGTAGGGGTCCAGGGCGTATTGGATGTTGCATTCGCCTACGATGCCGAGGTGGCGGATCACGTCCAGGGCTACGCGGCGGAGCTTGTGGTATTCGGAGTCGGTGAGCGTCTGGGAAGGAGCCACGACGATGCTCTCTCCCGTGTGGATGCCGAGGGGATCGAAGTTCTCCATGTTGCAGACGGTGATGCAGTTGTCGAAGCGGTCCCGCACCACCTCGTACTCGATCTCCTTCCAGCCGCCGAGCCATTCCTCCACGAGTACCTGCGGCGAATGGGAGAAGGCGCGGTCGCACCGTTTCCTGAGCTCGGCCTGGTTCTTGCAGATCCCGGACCCGGAGCCGCCGAGGGCGTAGGCGACGCGGACCATCACCGGGTAGCCTATCGTCTCTGCGGCCTCCGCCGCGGCTTCGGTGCTCGTCGTCGCGATGCTCCGCGGCGACTTGGCCCCGATCTCGTCGAGCCTCTTCACGAAGAGTTCGCGGTCTTCGGTATCTTCTATCGATTTTACCGGGGTTCCGAGGACTTGGACTCCGTACTTGTAGAGGGTTCCGTCCCGGTCCAGCGCCACGCCGCAGTTGAGCGCGGTTTGTCCCCCGAAGGAGAGGAGAATGCCGTCGGGTTTTTCCTTTTCGATCACTTTGGTAACGTATTCGGGCGTCACCGGAAGGAAGTAGGTGGCGTCCGCCATCCCCTCGCTCGTCTGGATAGTGGCGATGTTCGGGTTGATGAGGACGGTCTTGATGCCCTCCTCCCGGAGGGCTTTGAGCGCCTGGGAGCCGGAATAATCGAACTCGCCGGCCTGTCCGATCTTGAGACCGCCCGAGCCGAGAACGAGGACCTTGGAAAAGGATGCGGTGCCGGTCGCCTTCATTTGGAACCTCCCTTAGCGGCCGAGGCCGCCTTCATCGCCGTGCGCTGGGAATCCCGGGTCTCGCCCGCGGCCAGGAAGGGGACTTCGTCCGGCGGCAAGCGCGCTGCCTTCCGCACTTGAGAGAGGAATCGGTCGATGAGGAATTCGGTATCCCGAGGTCCCGGACACCCCTCGGGGTGGAACTGGACGGCGGTGAAGAGCCCGTTCGTCGATTTGACGCCCTCGATGGTGAGGTCGTTGCCGTTCACGAACCAGCTTTCCCACCCGGCCGGCAGCGTGTCGCCGCGCACCGCGTAGCCGTGGTTCTGGCTCGTGATGTAGCACCGCTTCGTGCCGACCTCCACGCAGGGCTGGTTCTGGCCCCGGTGGCCATAGGGCAGCTTGTAGGTATCCGCGCCCGCGGCCAGGGCCATGAGCTGATTACCGAGGCAGATGCCGAAGACCGGTTTCGTGCCCGCGATCGCCCGCCTGACCGTGGCTATGGTCTTGCCGCACGCCTTAGGATCGCCGGGGCCGTTGGAAAGGAAGATGCCGTCGTACTCGAGGCCCGAGAGGTCGTGGTTCCAGGGTACCCGTATGACTTCCACGTTGCGAGCCACGAGGCAGCGGAGGATGTTCGCCTTGGCTCCGCAGTCGATGAGCGCCACTCGGGGCGGCCGCTTGCCGCCGGTCGCCGGCGCGGGATAGACACGCACTTCCTTCGGCGATACTTCGGCCACGGGGTGGGCTATGTCCCCTGAATCGAAGGTGACGTCGCGCGTGCCGTCCACCAGTATCTTGCCGCGCATGACGCCGTGTTCGCGGAGGCGTTCGGTGAGGGCCCTCGTATCGATGCCCGCGAGCGCCGGCACGTTGTTCCGTTCCAGCCAAAGGGAAAGGGAACTCTCGCTCGAGAAATGGCTCGGGTCCTCGCAGATCTCGGAAACTACGAAGCCGGATACCTGGACGCGGTCGGATTCAAAATCTATCGGGATGCCCATCTCGTCAAATCGGGTCTCGCCGGTTTTGGGGAGGAGCGGTACGCCGTAGTTTCCCATCATCGGGTAGGTCGCGACGAGGATCTGGCCGCGGAAGCTGGGATCGGTGAGGGATTGCGGGTAGCCCGCCATGCCCGTCGTGAAGACGACCTCTCCCGCTTGGGACCTCGGCTTCCCGAAAGCCCACCCCGCGAATTCGGATCCGTCTTCCAGCACGAGCCGCGCCGGCGTCACTTTTTTCTTCACCATCGACCTCCCGCCGGGATCGGCGCTCAACGGCCGCCGAACGGCGTGGTCAGATACTATGCGGGGAATATGTAATTTTCAAGGTGTCATATTAGAAATAAGGAACGCAAAATCATGATTTTATGAAAAATGTGATTTCCTAAGGTCAAAAAATGAAAATTCTATCATTGTTCATTCCTAGTATTGAGCCATTAGGCAGAAATGCAAATACTTTGAAACAAGGGTCGCAGCGGAAACGGCCCGCTAAATGAGATCGGCGAAAGAGGCTCCCGCCGCCTTCGCCAGGTCGGCTGGAGAGAGGAGCACCTGGATGCCGCGCCGCCCCGCGCTCACGGATACCCGGTCGAAGACCGAAGCCGTCTCGTCGAGGTAGGTGGGGAGTTTCCTCTTCATGCCGATGGGGGAACAGCCGCCGCGGATATAGCCCGTGAGCGGCTCCAGTTCCTTGAGGGGTAAGGGAACGGCGGCCTTGTCGCCCGCCGCTTTCGCGGCTTTTTTAAGGTCGACCTCGCAGGGTCCGGGGATGACGCATACGAAGGGTCCGGTGCGTTCGCCGCGGAGCACTATGGTCTTGAAAACCGTATCCCCTTCCAAGCCAGCGGCCGCGGCCGCGTGGGTCGCCGAAAGGTCTTCCTCGTCTACGGGATACGAGCGCGTTTCGAACGCGATACCCGCCGCCTCCAAGAGCCGTATGACGTTGGTCTTTTCCATGATGGCTATCCGGGGCGGCGGCAAATCCGGTCAGGCGCCCTTCACCGCCCGGGCGAGCTCGCGGCCTTTGGCTTCCAGTTCCGTAAGGTCTCCGGCCGAAGGAGCGCCGGCCCATTCCTTGGATTCCAGGCTCGTCCACTTGAGGCCTTCCAAGGCTGCCTCGTATTCTTTCTTCGCGCCGCCGACCCAGCCCCAACTGCCGATGCGGAGCACCGTCTTGCCGTGGACGTGCTTGCGCTTCATGATATCGATGGCGTAGGCCATGGGCGGGAACATCGCGTATTCGTAGGTCGGCATGGCGAGGACGAGGCCCGCGCTCTTGTACGCGTCGGCGAGCACGTAGGAGACGTCCTCGTTGGGTACGCGGTGGATAGAGTAGGGGACGCCCTCCGCTTCGATGCCGCGGATGACGGCGTCAAGGCCCTTCCGGGTGTTGCCGTACATCGAACCCCAGACGATCGCGATCTCCTTCTCGGCCGGGCCGTTCATATAGGACGCGTACCGGAGGTAACGTTCGACGATCTTCATTGGTTTAGTCCGCCAGACGATGCCGTGGCTCGGCGCGATGCATTTGATGTCGAGGCCTTCGAGCTTCTTGACCGCCCGTTCGACGAAAGGAGAGAAAGAAGAGACGATGTTGGCATAATACCGTAAGGATTCCTTCTCATAGAAGGCGTGCTCGGCTTCGTCGAATTGATCGTCGAAGACGCGGTCTCCGAGCTTACCGAAGGAGCCGAAGGCGTCGCAGGCGAAGAGGGTGCCGGACGCGGGGTCCCAGGTAACCATCGTCTCGGGCCAGTGGACGTTCGGCGTCTCCACGAAGTGGAGCGCCTTTCCCGCTCCGAGGTCCAGGGAGTCACCGGTCTTCACGGAACGTAATCCATCGGATATCTTATAGAACGATTTGACGAGCTCGATTCCTTTGGCGGTCGCGAGGATTTGGATTTTGGGGTTGAGTGCAACGAAATCGGCGAGCCAACCGGTGTGGTCGGGTTCCAGGTGGTTGAGCACGAGGTAATCGATGTCGGTGAAGGCTACGCCGATAGAGGCCAATTCCTGCTCCAGCTGTTTGGGCGCCGCGGTCCAGTCGCGGACGAGGTCGATGAGCGCGGTTTTTTCGCCTCTGACGAGGTAAGAATTGAGCGATACGCCGTGGGGAATGGGCCAGATCCCTTCAAAGAGATCGTCGGTATCGATGTCCGCGTGGAGGACGTACGTGGAATCCGAAATGGGGTGGGCCTTCATGGTGAACCTCGCGTCTAATAATCTTCTGATCACTATACGAAAAAAAGTCGAAATTTGAAAGGTACCGTGTTTTTGGGGAGAACGCATGGCAGTCGACTTGAACGCCATTGAAACTAAAGACAAACTCAACGAAGAGGCGCGCGGCATCCTGCTGCGCGCCCCCGCCGAGGTCCGCATCCTCGCCGAGGACGCCATTTCCCGTTCCCGCCGTGAAGGCTATGAACAAGGCCGCGCCGCGGCGCTCATCAATTTAGCCTGGTCCCGATTCTACCTTTCCGAATTGGAAGCGGCCGTTGTCGCCGGTACCGAGGCGCTCGACCTATACGGAAAATCGGACGACCTCGCCGGCGTTTCGGCGGCTTTCTGCATACTCGGAGCCGTAGACCACGAACGCGGAGATTACGACCGGGCGCTCGACCTTTGCATGAAGGCGCTCGAACTCGCCAGGTCGGCCGAGCGGAAGGACCGGGAGGCTGCCGCCCTCGCCATGATCGGCGAGGTGCTCAAGGACGCCGGGGAAGTCCGCGAGGCCCTGGACTATTTCATGCGCGCCGCGGAAGCAATGAAAGGCGGTTCCGACGAGTTTCCGATGAGCGCGGAACAGGAAGCGAACCTTTTCGTTAACATCGGCCAAGCCTTCCTGGATCTCGGAGAGACCGACAACGCTTCCGGCTACTTGGAGCTCGGTCTCGGCGCCGCCGAATCGAACGGAGACGCCTTAGCCGAAATCCGCGCGGTGAAGGGCCTCGCGGTCGTGGCCCGGCGGAAGGGCGATCGGATCTTGGCCGCCGGCCTGCTAGGCCGCGCGCTCGCTCGGTCTACTTCCGCGGGGCAGATACTCGCGGGGGTTGAGACCCGGATCGAGCAAGCCACGCTCCTCATCGAACAAGACGAGTACCGCAGGGCCATTACCGTCCTGGACGAGGCCGCGGCGGCCGCCGAAGTCCCGGGGTCGAAGCGGAAGATCGCCGACTGTATGCGCCTTCGCTCGGTCGCCCTGGAATCCCTCGGCGAGCATTCCGCCGCCCTCGCCGATTTCAAGCGCTTCCACGAAGCCGAGGAGGCCCTGTCCGCGGAGCGCATCGCCCAGGGCGTGAAGGGAGCCGAAGTCCGCTTCGAACTCGAGCGGGCGCGCCAGGAAGCGGAAATTTATCGATTGCGGAACGTCGAACTCAAGGATCGGCGCGCGGATTTGGAACGGACGAACGCGCGGCTCAAGGCCGTATCCGAGATCGGACGTTCGGTCACCGCGTCGCTGAAAATCGAGGATGTCGCCCGGACCGTGCACGAGAGCGTTTCCCGCCTCATGGACGCGGCCGGTTTCTGTCTCGCGGTCCTCGATCCTGTTGCCGGTACCGTCGAAATCAGGGCGCTCTCGGCCGAGGGAAGGCGCCTGCCTCCGGTTATCATTCCCGCGGAGGGCCGGAACTGTTTCGCAGCGGACGTCCTCGGCCGCAACGAGGCGTTGCGGGTGGATGACCTCGCGCAGGAGTATCCTGGCTATCTGAACGCTGATCCCTTGACGGCGGGAGCGCATCCTTCCTCGCTCATCTACGTACCGCTCTCCATCGGTAGCCGCGTCGTCGGCGCCGTCGGCGTGCAGAGCCCGCGGCGGTCGGCGTATAACGACGACGACGTCCGGCTCTTGTCGGCGCTCGGGTCGTTCATCGCGGTCGCCATAGAAAACGCTCGTGCCCACGAGGAGGTTCAGCGGCTCAACGACGAGCTCCGTCTGGAAAAAAGTTCGCTTGAACGGTTGGCCCGTAAGGTTTCCCGGATCGCCAACCACGACGGCCTCACGGGCTTACCCAACCGCCTGCTCCTCGGCGAGCTGCTCGCGAAGGCCTTGAGCCGCGCCGCCCGTTCCAAGAAGCCGGTCGCCGTATTATTCATGGATTTGGATGATTTCAAGCCGATCAACGACCGTTTCGGGCACCTCGCGGGCGACCGGTCGCTCGTAGAGGTATCCAAGCGGCTCAAGGCCGCCCTCCGCGATTCGGACGTCGTCGCGCGGGTCGGCGGCGACGAATTCGTGGCGGTGGCCGCGGACGTTGAAGGCTCCGAGGACGCGAAACTCGTGGCGGAAAAGCTTTCCTCCGCGTTCGACCAACCCATCGTCGTCAACGGCTTCCCCTGTCCGGTAGGCGTTTCGATCGGCATATCCCTCTATCCCGAGGACGGAAAGACCCCGGACGAACTCTTGCGGAAGGCCGATGAAGCGATGTATCGAGTGAAGCGGGGGAAGAAGAACGGGATCGCGTTTTACGATGAGATACTGCAGATCGCCGAAGGGCGCTGAACTATCTGACGGCCGCTCCCGCGGAGCGGCCGTCCTTCGGTAAATCAGCGCTTCAGCACCGATACGACTCTTTCGAGGACTTTCTTGCGGTCGAGAGGTTTTACGATATAGCTCTTGGCGCCGATGAGGAGCGATTTCTTCACCACGTCCTCTTTTCCGAGGGCGCTCACCATGATGATCACGGAATTCTTATCGAACTCTATGATCTTCTCAAGCGCCGAAACGCCGTCCATCACCGGCATGGTGATGTCCATCGTTACCAGATCGACGTTCGGATAGAGTTCCTTGTATTTTTCGATACCCTGAACGCCGTCCGTCGCGGTTCCGACGATCTCGAAGCCTTCTGAACTCAGAATCTGCCCGAGCTGTTTTGCGATAAACATTGAATCATCGATTATGAGGACCCGGTACGAGCTACCATCCGGTTTGATTCCGTCCGGGGCTTTCTCGTTGATACTGGGCATATCGCTCTTGGCAATCATGCAGTATCCTCCTAAGAACCGTTATAACCGAAGGTTCAGGATAATTCAAGCTCGATTCGCACGCGGGGTTCGTACCCCGCATACAATCCATACCTTGCAGAACCAGCTACCCCGCAGCTTGCTGCGGGGTAGCTGGTTCCTGTTCATCCTGTCGAACCCCTGGCCATTTCCGCCGCCGACGGATACTATCGGGCCATGAGCGTACCCTACCTCCTTGCCCCGATGGCCACCCTTAGCCACCGCGCGTTTCGCGAACTCCTGGAAGGGTTCGGGGGGTGCGACCTCTATTTCAGCGAAATGATCGCGGCAGGCACGTTCTTGAGCGGCGGTAGATTCGAGGCATACTACGCCGATCCCTTGCCGCGGCCCGACCGCCTCGTCTATCAGCTCGTGGGGGGGAATGCGGACCAGCTGGCGGCTGCGGCGGCGGCGCTGGACGCTCGGGGAACGGCGGGTATCGATATCAACATGGGCTGTTCCGCGCCGGATATCGTCAGGGGCGGCGCCGGCGTCCGCTGGATGGCCGACGAAGACGCGGCCAGGGCGATGATCGGCCGCGTCAGGGCCTCGGTCAAGGGACGCCTCAGCGTGAAACTCCGGCTCGGCTACGACGAAGATTACGGAAGGCTCGCGAAGTTCTGTACCATGCTCCAAGAGGAGGGCGTGGAGGCTTTGACCCTCCATGCGCGCACCGCGGCCGAAAAGCTCAAGAGGAAGGCCCGGTGGGAAGCCGTGGGGCGCCTCCGCTCGGACCTCAGCATCCCCGTGACCGGGAACGGCGACGTGGAAACGCCCGCCGATCTCGTCGCCCGGGCCGCGGGCCCCTGCGACGGCGTCATGGTCGGGAGGGCCACGGTCCGAAAACCATGGATCTTCGCGGCCGCGCGGGCCGCTGAGGCCGGCGCCGCGGATCGTGCGGGGGGGCCTCCGGAAATCGATCTTGAGGAGGTGGCTCTCCGCTTCCTGGATCTCCTGGCGCGTCACCAGCCGCCGGAATTCTGGGATACCCGCGCGCGCCGATTTTTCCTCTATTTTTGCGATAACCTGAAATGGGCGCACCACGTGCGGACCCTGCTCGGCCGCGAGACCGAACTCGGTGGTATGGCGGCGGTCCTCCGTTCCCATTTTAAGGAAAATCCGGAGGAACGCCGGGCGCGGACCGCCTAGGGCAACCGCGTAGGCGCCGGAACGAACCGTCCGGACGGCCGGGGGCCGCCCGCCCGGTACTACTCGATTCCCATGACCTTCTTGAAACCGATCACAACCTCGTCCACGAGCGGCCTGGCGTCCACGTCAGCGAGGATCCCCTTGGCCCGATAGTAGTCGATGAGGGGCGCCGTTTGGGCACGGTAGACCTCCAGGCGCTTTTGGATGGCCTCTTCCTTATCGTCATCGCGCGTATAGAGCTCGCCGCCGCAAGCGTCGCAGACGCCGGCTTTGACGGGCTTTTGGAATAGGACATGATAGTTCGCGCCGCAACCGCGGCAGACGCGGCGGCCGGAGAGGCGCTCCACCACGGATAGGTCCGGTATATCGAAGTTCACGACTTTATTTATCGAAGAGAAGCTCGCGAGCGCCTCTGCTTGGGGAATGGTGCGGGGAAACCCGTCCAGGATATAACCCTTCCGCGCGTCCGGCTGGGCCAGCCGCTCTTTGACGAGCTCGATAGTCGTCGCGTCGTCCACGAGCTTCCCCGAGTCGATGATGGCCTTCACCTTGAGGCCGAGCGGGGATTTCGCGGCGATGGCGGCGCGGAAGATGGCTCCCGTGGAGATGTGCGGAACGCCGAGGATATCGACTGCTTTGGCGGCGAGCGTACCCTTACCCGCTCCGGGCGGACCGAGGAAAATGAGGTTCATGCGTGGACTCCTATTTCCGGCGGGCGGTGCCCGCCGTTTCGCGCGCCATGATACCGCTCCCCGCGCTTTTGGGACAAGGGGCGCCTTAAAAAACCGGCGCCCTCTCAGGCCCGACTATCGCAGCGCCGTAGCGCAGTCGCTCCGCCGGGGCACCGTCCCAGCGCCCCCACCCAGCG
>JAEWSV010000329.1 GCA_023398155.1 Spirochaetota bacterium | reverse complement strand
CCGCCTTCGACCCGCTCTTCGGCGCCTTCGCCCGGCACGCTTTCGCTTCCCGTTGGATCGACGCGGAGACCCGCGAAGGCAAGGTCGGCGGCGCTTATTGCACCGACTTCCCCATCAAGGGCGACTCCCGCATCCTCTGCAACTTCGAGGGAGTCTTCTCGTCGGTGACGACGGTAGCCCACGAGCTCGGCCACGCCTGGCACCACGAGCTCATCAAGGACCTGCCGCGGACCCAGGCTTCCTACCCGATGACCCTCGCGGAGACGGCGTCCATCTTCGCCGAGACCGTCGTGTTCGAGGGCGCCCTCACGGGTACCGACGGCGCGGAGCGCCTCGGACTCATCGAAGGGAACCTCCAGGATTCCTGCCAGGTCATCGTGGACATCCTGTCCCGCTTCAGGTTCGAGCGCGCCCTCTTCGAGCGGCGAGCTTCGGGCGAGGTGCCGGCGGAGGAGCTCTGCGGGCTCATGTTGGAGGCGCAGAGGGCGACGTACGGGGAAGGCCTGGATCCCGAGCGGCTCCACCCGTACATGTGGGCGGTGAAGGGCCACTATTACAGCCCCGATCTCGCCTTCTACAACTATCCGTACGCCTTCGGCCTACTCTTCGCGCTCGGCCTGTACGCGGCCGCGGAGCGCGCGGGGAGCGGCTTCGCCGCGTCCTACCGAGACCTCCTGCGCCTTACGGGACGGGCGTCGGCCGCGGAAGTCGCCGCGTCGGCGGGCTTCGATATAGAGGGTCTCGATTTTTGGCGGAGCGGCATCTCGATCATCGCCGCCCGGATCGAGGAATTCGAACGTTCGGCGGATACCGCCGACAACAAGGAACCGAAATGAACGCACGCATCGGAGTACTCGGCGCCGGAGCCTGGGGAACGGCGGTCGCCAAGGTGATCGCGGACAAGGGCAACGACGTAGAAATTTGGAGCCATGAGAAGGAGACAGCGGAGGATATCAACGTCCGCCACGAGAATTGCCGTTTCCTGCCGGACGTGAAGCTTCCGGAAAGCCTCCGCGCCCTTACTGACCCCGTCGCGGTCGCGGACGGAAAGGAATTCCTCATCCTGGCCGCTCCCTCCCTCTTCCTCTTGGATACGGTAAAGCGCATCCTCCAAGTTCCCTCGATCCGGGAAGGCGAGACCGCCATCGGCGTCATCACCAAGGGCTTCATTCCGACCGCCAAAGGGCCGCGCCTGATCCTGGAGACGCTGGAAGACTATCTTCCGGGCTTCTATCGCCAGTCCCTGGTCTACATCGCCGGCCCCAGCCACGCCGAGGAAGTCTCCCGCGGCCGCATCACCGGCCTCATCGCCGCCAGCGAAAGCGCCAAGAACTCGTTCCGCTTCCGCGACCTCCTCAAGACCGGCCGCCTCCTCGTATTCTCGTCGTTCGACGTCCGAGGCGTCCAGGTCGCCGCGGCCGCCAAGAACGTCGTGGCCATCGCCTTCGGCATGCTCGACGCCCTCAAGACCCTGGCCGCCGAGCGCGGCATGGAGGAGATGTTCGGCGACGGCACCGAGTCCCTCCTGCTCGCGGCCGGCCTCAACGAGATCCAGATCCTCGGCCGCGCCCTCGGCGCCACCCACGCGGAGACCTTCACCTCCATCTCCGGCGTCGGCGACCTGGACGTGACCTGCCGGTCCGTCTTCGGACGGAACCGCCGCTTCGGCCGCGAGATCATAGAGAAGGATATCCTCGCCGCTTTCAAGGACCTGGACGACCTCATCGCGCGCATAAACGAGGTAGGCTACCTCCCCGAAGGCGTCGTGGCCGCGAAGTACGTGAAGGAGCTGGCCGAGGAACATAAGCTCAAGCTTCCCATCTCCACCGGCCTGTACCGCATCCTGAATCGGGAAATCAGCCCGGCGGACTTCCTCCACGCCTTCGTGAAGGACCTGGAGTAGGCCTCGCTTCGCGGGCGCCCCGCTACTCTTCCCGAGTCGCCGAGGCGGAAGCGCTCCCGTGCGCCTTTCGCGATCCGGCGCCGCGGGCGAACGCGAGCGATGCGGCGAGGGCCGCGAGGTACAAGACCGAGACGAGGGCGAAGGGGAGAAGGGCGTTGACCCGGTAGAGCGCCCCGCCGAAATATCCGGCCGGAACGCAGAGCAGCATCGTCACGGTCTGTACCGCCGCGTACATATCGGCCTTCTCGCGTTCGCCCTGGCTGTTCATGAAGACGCTCTCCCGGTACGCGCTCATGAGGAAATTCGATATCCCGTTGAACGCCATGACGGCGAGCATCGCGCTTAGATTCCTTTCCGGAATGACCAGGAACAGGAGCGAAGCCGCGAAGTTGCAGGCGAGGAAAAGGCTCAGGACGCGTTCGCCCGATTTTTTGACGAGCCGCGGGAAGATGACGAGGAATGCCCCGAGGTTGGAAACGGCGACTATGAAGGGTACGAGGGAAACCGCTCCCTGCGGGAAGCGCAGGCGCTCGGTGAGGAAGATCACCTGGAAGACGTTGAGCGTCGTGACGAAATTGGTGCAGATGAAAACGAGGGACAGCAGCAGGAATTTCTTGTTCTCGTAGAGCCTCGACAGCAGCTTCAAGTGGTTCGCGAAACTCTCCAAGAAGGTCGAGCCGCCGTGGTCGGCCATCAATCGCGATCCCGCCCTCGTCTCCGTAAGGAAGAAATGGCGGACGATGAACATAGCCGTCATGCTGAGCGCGCCGACCGCGTACAGGACCCGCATGGATACGACGAGGCCGAATTTCCCGATGACGAACCCCGTGACGGGAGCGAAAACCCCGATGGCCGAGTTGATCAGGGTTATGACGGTATAGATCTTCGGGACCTTCTCCGGTTCTTCTTCCTCCGTGATGATGCAATTCCAGGAGATCGAGGCCACCTTAGACAACGCGTTGACGATGCCCGCGACGAGGAAGAACCAGACGTTGCTCGAAACGGCCCAGATGAGCATGGGCACGGACCAGGAAAGCAGATCGAAGACGAGGGTCGTCCACCTTCTTCCGAGCCTGTTCGTGATCGCCGAAGCGAGCAGGAAGCAGATGAACGCGAACAGGAGAGCGACGGTATTGACCATGCCGATGTCGATTTCGTCGAGGCCGAGCTCTTTCATGTAGAGCGGCGAATAGAAATAAACCAGGCCCCAGAATACCGACCAGATAGGCAGCAGGGACAAGCTGACGCGGGCGTTCTTATTGAGATCTTGGAATATTTTCATGATGCGGCTCCCGGGATGCTGCGCGATGGCCCTGGTATACCATAGACGGATCGAGTTGGAGAACTGCCGGCCGTCGGCAGCTGGCCGCCGTCCGTCTAAGCGCGGGATTCCGCCGACGGAGCGCAGCCTTGACAGTCGCCTCCCGGTGCGGTACATGGATGGACCATGCTCGAACGACTGACGCAGAAACTCACCGATGCCCTCCGCGCCGTGGGCGGAAAAGCCGCCATCTCGGAAAAGAACATCGAGGACGCCGTCGAGGCGATCAAGATGGCCCTCCTGGAGGCCGACGTAAACCTCCGCGTGGTGCGCCGCTTCGTCAATGCCACGATAGAGGAAGCCAAGGGCGAAAAGGTCCTCCGCGCCGTAGATCCGGGCCAACAATTCGTCAAGATCGTCCACGACAAGCTCGTCTCCTTCCTCGGGGACGCCAAACAGGACCTCGTCCTCAAGGGTCCCGACACGATCTCCACGATCCTCATGCTTGGCCTCCAGGGCTCGGGCAAGACGACGAGTTCCGCCAAGCTCGCCCTCCGGCTCAAGAAGAGCGGCAGGAAACCCCTCCTCGTGGCCTGCGACCTCGTGCGCCCCGCGGCCGTGGAGCAACTCTCCGTACTCGCGGATCAGGTCGGCGTGGCGATCTACAAGGAAGAGGGGGCCAAGGACCCGGCCAAGGTGGTCAAGGGCGCCTTCGACTTTGCGCGCCGGAACTCCATCGACACGGTCATCGTGGACACCACGGGCCGCCTCCAGCTGGACGAAGCGATGATGGCCGAGCTGGTC
>JAEWSV010000217.1 GCA_023398155.1 Spirochaetota bacterium | reverse complement strand
GCCAAGCCCGCCTCGTGACGGGTATCGGAGCAGAGGGTTGGTATTTTCCGAGCGTGCGCATCGAGGATTCAGGAACCGTCTCGACCTCCGAATCGAAAAACTGGGCGGTGGGAGCGAGCGTACGAATATCCTATTTCCCTCTGGTCATACGAGAGAAATACTACCCCGGTCTCTACCTGCAACTTTTCCGGTCTTTCACTAGGTTCTATACGGTTGATGAAAAAGACGCGGAAGCCGGCGAACTCGCGATCGCGGGCTTCGGAATCAGCCTCAAAGTTAACCCTTGAGGCGCGTTCAGGATGCGCCGGTACATGCCGCGCAGGGATTTCATGGCTTGCGTACGCGAAGCCATAACGATACGAACGGTCGCCCTTCGGGGGGCCGGAAGAGAGGCGCGATGAAGACGCTGGTTGCGTATGACACCAAGCACGGGGCGACCGAGGAGGCCGCCCAGAGGATCGCCGAGGCTATCCGCGCGGAGGGAGCGGAGGCGGATCTCCTCGATCTGCGAAAAGCGGGCGCGGAGAAGGTACCCCTCGAATCGTTCTCCGCCGTGGCGCTCGGCGGCCCCTTCTACATGGGGAGATGGTCCTCTCGGGCCGCGGCTTTCGCGCGCGCGCGGGAGGGCGAACTCGCGGCAAAGAGATTCGCCTTGTTCGCCCTGGGGACCGACGAGAAGCTCGGAGCGGCTCAGGCAGCGGCGTGCCTGCCGTCTTCCCTCGCATCCAAGGTGATCACGGCCCATTTCGGCGGTCGCGTGGAATCTCGTCGCTTGGGGCTTTTTGAACGCCTCGTCATGAGGTTGGTGGCGGGCGAGGCCGATGACCGTTCGACCCTCGACCTCGCATTTGCTTCCGCGTTCGGTTCGCGCCTCGCGAAGGGAGGCGAATAATGAAGCGGATGACGGCAGAACGAGCGGGCGAATCCCGCGCGTCTTTTATCCGCGCCGCGATGAATCGACGCGGCGCATCGCCCGTTAAGATCGCTCTACTCGCCGGCGCCGCGCTGCTCGTCGTCGCGACGTTCCTCTCGTGCGCATCGAACGAGAAACC
The DNA here is from genome assembly GCA_023398155.1 of Spirochaetota bacterium. Lineage (GTDB taxonomy): Bacteria > Spirochaetota > Spirochaetia > Treponematales > Breznakiellaceae > JAEXTK01. The sequence goes on along the minus strand of JAEWSV010000217.1, from coordinate 3,744 downwards.
CAAAACCGGGATCGGAGACCCGGACTTGCGGGCCGCGGCCGACGGAACGTGGATCGGCTCCCATACATCAGGTCCGATCCGGGCCAAAGTGGAGGTCGTCGTGGCCGCGCATCGGATCGAATCGGTGAAGATCCTGCAGCACCGCACCATGAAGGGGAGGCCCGCGGAGCGGATCGTCGATGCCGTGATCGCTTCTCAAAGTCTTCAGGTCGATACGGTCTCGGGCGCCACCGGTTCGAGCGAATGCATCCTCAAGGCTATCGAGGCCGCGTTGGACTCGGCGACGCGCGGCTAGAGCGGAACGCCCGCTCGCTTCCGCGGAGCGGACGCGAGCGGGCGTCGCCCGCCTAAATGGGCCGCCCGGTCAAGACGCGGGGGAGCGCGCGTAATCGAGGATCGGCCGGATGGCTTCCTTATCAGTCGCGTTCGCTGGCGTTTCGCGCGCCGCGAGCAAGTCCCGTTCGTCCGAGCTTAAGTCCTCCGCACGCTTCTTGCGGAGGCGCGCTATCCTCAGCGACATCAGCACCCTATTCTTGAAGTCCAATTTACGGAAGTCGAATCCTCCGCGGAGATAGAAGAGCCTGAGCCATCGCCGCTGCTCTTCCGTGAAATTGACGGCGAGAATCTCCTCGACGAGGCCTGCCTTCGCCGCCGAACCGCCGGTGACGAGGACGATGACGCGTTTGTCCGCGAGGAGATCGAAGTTGCGCGTGAGGATATCGACCCCGTTGATGAGGCCTTGATGGAGGCTGCCGCAGTAGACGACGCATTGATACCCGGATAGCGCTTCCGGCTTGACCTTCCGGCGATCGAAGATATCGGCGCCGAGCTCATCGCCGATCCATCGGGCATATTTTTCCGTAAAACCGGAGATCGATCGATACAGGACGATTGTCTTCATGGAGGCTTCCTTTTCATCGCGGCGGCGCTTGACCCCGTATCATATCGACTCCTCGCCGAACTTGCCAGCATCGGGACTTTGCCGGTTACGAGGCTCACGATATCCGTCAATTCGATGGGGAAAGAAGACGATACTGAGGTATCACGCAAGGAGCGAAGATGATGGCCATTGACGCAATCACCCGCATGAATGATAGGAATCAGCAAGAAGAACGGAAAAAAGGCATCCGCCTGCGCTTCCATACGCAGCGCCGCGGCGAAGGGCGGACGATTCCTTCGCCGCGCCGGATCGTTTCCGTACGGACCGAGGAAGAGAACCGCGCGCGGGGCGGGGAGCTCATCCGCATAGTCGGCAAGAATCTTCACTTCGACCCCCAAGACACGCGCTCCGGCGTATTCTTCGTCGATTTCGGCGAGACCAGATCCGCCCATTATGACCATATCTCGAGCGACCTCATCATCGCCGAGGTTCCCGACGGCCTTTCCGCGGGGCCGTACCTCCTGCGGCTTCGTTGCGCCTCCGGCGAGGTAGATTATCGCTCGGCTGCCGGTTCGGCCGTTTTCGTCGTGGAATAGCCTATTCATCGCTCGGCGCGCTTCGGGCGGAGGCTTTCGGCGGGCCGCGGCGACGCTATCGACGAGTCTTACTTCATTCGCCGGTATCTCCTCAAATCCATACTTTGCAGAACAACATACTTCGCAGCTTGCCGCGAGGTATGTTGATTTTTTATTTCACAGCCTATATACTACTAATACGATAGTAATAGTAGCTTGTAGGAGGGAGATATGGCCAAGATCGCCGATAAACTTACGGACCTGATCGGAAACACCCCGCTCTTGGAGTTGGGAAACTACGGGAGGCAGGAGGGCCTCGCGGCCAGGCTCGTCGTGAAGCTCGAATACTTTAACCCGCTCTCCAGCGTGAAGGACCGGATCGGCAACGCGATGATCGTCGACGCGGAGGAACGGGGACTCTTGCAGGCCGGTTCCGTCATCATCGAGCCGACGAGCGGTAATACCGGCATCGCGCTCGCCTTCGTGGCTGCGGCCAAGGGATACCGCCTCATCCTCACGATGCCCGAGACGATGAGCGTGGAACGGCGGTCGCTGCTCAAGATGCTCGGCGCCGAGCTCGTGCTCACGCCGGGAAGCGAGGGCATGAAGGGGGCGATCCGAAAGGCGGAGGAGCTCGCGGCCGAGGCTCCCGGTGCCTTCATTCCCGGGCAGTTCAAGAATCCGGCCAATCCGGAGATCCACCGCAAGACGACCGCGGAAGAAATTTGGCGCGACACGGACGGCCTGGTCGACGTATTCGTCGGCGGGGTCGGCACGGGCGGAACGATAACCGGCGTAGGCGAGGCGCTCAAGAAGAAGCGGGGCGATATCAGGATCGTCGCGGTGGAACCCTTCGATTCTCCGGTGCTCTCGGGAGGCAATCCCGGACCGCACAAGATTCAGGGGATCGGCGCCGGCTTTATCCCCGAGGTGCTCAACACGTCCGTCATCGACGAGGTCTTCAAGGTCAAGAACGACGAGGCGGTGGATACCGCCCGCAAGCTCGCGAAGTCCGAAGGCCTCCTCGTCGGCATATCGTCGGGAGCGGCGGCCTTCGCGGCGGCCCGGATCGCCAAGCGTCCCGAGTTCGCCGGCAAGACCGTCGTCGCCCTCCTGCCGGATACCGGCGAGCGTTACCTTTCCACCATCCTTTACCAGGATCCCCAATAAGAAAAACGCCGGCCGCGAGGCCGGCGTATCCATCGTACGAAGCTTCTCTATTCATCGTGCGGTCTTGACCGGGAATCGGAGGAGCCGAGCCTGGGAAAGGAGGGTTTCGGTGGTGGCTACGCCGGGATTCACGGTCCTCGGCTTCCCCGCGGAATCGAGGAAGACCGTGGTCGGGAGCGAGAATACCCCCCATCGCTCGGCGATGTCGGGGCGGGCCGTCGCGTCCACCTCGATTACCTGGACTTCATTTCCGACCGCTTTCTTGAAACGCTCCACCGCCGGCCGCTGGATGGCGCGGCAGGGCACGCAAACGGGGGAGGAGAAATATACGAGGGCGGCGTCTCCGCGTCGGTAGCCCTCTAGCTCTGCGGCCGCGGCTACCGCCCTCCGCTTGGTACCGGAGATCAAGAACGACCAGGACGCCGCTGCGACCGCGAGTATCGACGCGCTCAGGACGATGCGGAACAAGATCGCTTCCACGATTCACCCCCGCGGCCGCATGCCGGGGAAGGTCCCCGCGGGCGGGCTACCCGAGAAGCCGGGTAAATTGAGCCGCGCGAGCTGATAGAAGACGAAGCATCCGGCGCAAAAGCCGGCGAATACGTTCACCGCTGCGAGCAGGATGACGAGCCAAACCGCGGCCCAGCCGAAAATCGTCGCGCCGCCTGAAAGCGCTATCGTCCCGGCGATCATCACCGCCGAGCCGAAGCCCTGGGCGAAGCGATGCGGCCGCGGATCGTCGTCCAGGATCTCGGCCTTCGCGAGGCCGAGGGGCTTCAATACGAATCGGTAGAGGGGAAAGAAGCCCGGTTTTCCGATCAAGCTTCCCGCCGCCATGACGAGGGCGACCGCCGCGGCGATAGGCCACAGGTCGGCGATGAACGCGACGAGGTTCAGGATGATAATGGCGAATTGGTTCGCCTTGAGGGCGCCGTGGTCTACCTTCCGGACTATCGACATCATGGCCTCCTTATACATTACTAATAATATAATAAAACTAGTCATTTCGACAAACGTATTTGACTCTTGACTGATTTCGTCTGGATTGGTATATACTCAATAGCACCCCTCCCAGGGAGGGGTTGGTTTTCAGATTTCCGCAGATGCCGGAGGATATAT
>JAEWSV010000181.1 GCA_023398155.1 Spirochaetota bacterium | reverse complement strand
GGGCTATCCTCACCGCGAAAGATAGCCAGAGCGTGGGAATGAGAGGGATGAAGAGGTAGATGACGCGCGACCAGAAGAGGTTACCTGCCGCGGTCCGCGAGGATACTTCCAGGAGATTGGCGACGATGAAGCCGATCGCGGAAAGCGAATAGAAGGCGAACACGCCGGAAGCGGGATTCTCCCGGACGGACCGCAACCTGGACAATACGAGCAGGATTCCCGTAGTCGCCGCGAAAAACGGGGCGACGTCCCTGAAGACCGCGAATTGGACCGGATCGACGGCCATCATCGGGCTACCCATGGTAGGCCAGACCTTTGATATCTTCCACGAACCCCGCGGCCCGGAGCGCGCTCGCGTACGGAGACCTGAAGACGCCCTCGCCGCCGACGGTCTCTACGAGGATTTTCGCTTGCCTTTCGACGGCGCGGCCGACGAGGCGGTCCGCGAGGACGGCGACCGCGGCGACGGCGTCGGCGGAATCCGCGCCGACGCGGAAATCCAGGTCGCGTCCGTTCCGGCGCGAAACGAGGACGGGCGCGGCGCCCCGCCAGACCACGTGGTTGGACGCGACGCGCGGCGGCAGCGCGAGGGAAGCGGCGAGGGGCTGGAGGCCGCAGAGGCTCGCGGGATCCTTGGCGCAGAGGCAGTAGAGTCCGCGCGGCGCCGGGGGCGGAACCGCCTCTTCCGCGGCGACGAACTGGAGTTCGTCGAGCCCGTCGAAGAAGCGTCCGCCTGAAACCTCGCCCGCGAATTCCATGAGGCGGAGCGCGCGGAAGAGGCGGGACCAGGGGGGAGAGCCCTCGTCCAAGGCGACGACGGAACGCGAGAGGAGGCCGAAACGGCCGAGGAGACGACGCGCCTTTTCGCGGATGATCTCGTCGGCTTCCAGCGGATCGATCGCGTCGGAGCGCGCCTCCACGGCGAACCAGCGCTCGCCTTCGGCGCGGCCGCGCGCCCAGCGGTCCCGGCTTTCCGCCTTCGCGGCGCGGAGGTCGGCTCTCCGCGCGGTTCCGAAGGGGCGACCCGCCAGAGCCGATCGGACTTCCGCGCGGACGGCCGCTTCCGTCGGTTCGCTCCGGGCGGCGTCCGACGGCCGCGGAAGGCAGGCGTCGGCGAAGCGTTCCGTCCGCGCGTAGCCGTTCTCGGCGAGTTCGCGGACGGCGGCTTCCGCGGCGGCGGCTTCCAGGCCGGCGCGGGAAGCGAGCTCGCGCAAGGTCGCGCCGCCCGCCCGCGCGGCCGCGAGCAAGGCCCGTCCCGCCTCCGAGAGCGCGGCCTCGTCCCGCGGCGGGAGATCCGCGAAGGCGAGTTCGCCGTCGAGGGCGAATCCGGTCCGCCCATTCCCCGCTCCGTACCAAAGGAGCGCCCCCCTCCGGAGCAACAGCTCAAGATGATACGGCCGGTAACGCGTCCGGCAGGGGAGGATCTCGCGTTCCCAAAGTTCCGCATCCTGGGACGAGCCGAGCAGCGGCTCCAAGGCCGCGCGGAGGTTTTCCACGCCCGCCTCGATATCGGCCTCGGTCCCTGCGCCTTCCGGTCGACCTCCAGGACCATCCTCCATGAGGACGCCGGACCGGGCGGCTACGAGGGCCTGGAGCTCCGCGAGAGGCCGCGCGGCGGCCGCGGCGCGGCGTCGTTCCGCGCGCGCGAACCTGAGGAGCCGGGAAGCGACTTCGGAATCGCAGAGGAGCGGCGCGCCGGTTTTGCCGTCCCCGCCGTCCAGAGAAATCCGCGTGAGGGAGCCCTCGTCCAGGAGGCCCCGCGCCGACTCCGCGCCGACCTCCGAAAAGACAACGGTCAGGCGCTCCTCCGATACGGGGCCTTCGTAGCGGAGCCAACGCGGAAGGACTACCGAGGGATCCGCTCCCGCGGGAAAGTCGGGGGAGACGATGAAGGCGACCTGGCCGCCGGGGAAGGAATAGCGCGCGAAGGGGGGAAGCGCGGAAAGCGCGGACTCTCGTCCGGAGACGGTTGCGGCCCCGTCGGATGCGGCGGCTTCGGAGCCGTCGGATGCGGCGGCGTCGGCGCCGTACCCCGCCCTTTCCATCGCGGAGAGGAGGTCCCGCCATTCGTGCTCGTCGATGAGGAGCCGTTCGTCCAGCCAATCGGCGAGCTCATCGGCGGTACGCGGGAGATAGTCGCCGTCAAGGCGCTTGAGGCGGCGGACGAGCTTTACCGCGGCAGCCTCCTCCACGGTCGGGACGCTCTCGCCGCCGGAGAGCAGCTCGCCGAGGAGTTCATCGGAGAGGGAGGAAGCGGCGGAGCCGTCGTCGCGGCGGTACATGAAGCTGTCCGCGGACATCCATACCGAGCCGCGCGCGAGGAGCGAGGGAGCGGCCGAGGAAGCCTCGACCATCTCGATCCTCCCTGCGGCGATATCGGCGACGAGCCGCTCGGCGGCGGCCACGTCGAGGATATCCTCCAGGCAGCTGCGCCACGCTTCCTTCACCATCGGGAAGTCGGCGTAGCCGCGGACCGCCTCATAGAGTTTACGGGACCGGAGGCGGGAGATCCAGAGCGGCGTCCGTTTCCCGAACGGCGCCTTGGGGAGGAGGAGCGCCCGTCCGGCGGCCTCGCGGAAGGCCGCGCCGAACAGCCCCGTGGACTCCAGGCCCGCCCGCAGGAACGGCGTCACGCCGCGCTGGGCGATGAGGGCGAGGAGCGGCGCGATCGACTCGGGTCCCGCCTCCGTCGATGCCGGGAACTCGTCCTCCAGGGCGGGGAAGGCGGCGAGGATGCCCGCGTCGTCCCAGAAGAATTCGATGGAGAGCGCGCCGTATCGCTCATCGGCCGCAGCGCGGAGCGCGATGCCCAGCGCGGCGTTGACGCGTCCCCCCCGCAACGTATGCAGGAAGAGGTAGGTTCCCTGCCCGCCGGGGCCGCGGAAGGTTTCGAGGGCCACCCGGTCATAGCCGGGAAGACCTGCAGCGGCTCGCTGCCGGGCGAGGAAACGCGCGAGGGTGGCCGCGGCGATCGCATCCAGTTTCCAGCTCACGCGGAGGTAGGCCTCGGCCGCGGGGAAACGGCCTCCGTCTTCCCCGGTTTCCGGTAGCCCATCCAGGAGGTCCAGGACCGTTTCCATGGCCTCCGCGCCGCGCCATTGGTTTTCGGCACGCCAGAACGGCACGATGTTGATCCCGCGCTCCCAAGGCGT